>JAUVGM010000290.1 GCA_030593785.1 Gammaproteobacteria bacterium
TGAATTACTAAGGAAAGAATAAAATATTGTAGATGCGCGTTAGCTATATACATGTTTACAAGCATAATAAATCAGCATGATTTAAAGTGGAACTGGTAGAACCAAATAAGATTTCGAGAATACCCCCCGTACGCTCTACTAGTACATCCAAGTATTAGTTACCTTGAATTAGAACTACCAGTTCTTGTTATGATTAAACCAATATAAGAATCAATCGTCATCACCCATATGGGTGAAATGATGAGTTATTTATTTAAAAATTTAATTAATGAGTTTTTCTTTGGTATTCACCCATTTGGGTGATGAAAGGGATAACTTAAAATTATATAGTATATCCTGTCATTATGACTCACTCGTTATCATGTTGTATTTTGAGAACAGGGATCGTTTTCGTTTTTTTAAAGTTTAAATAATAGTTTTATATCGATAACCCAAATTACTTTAGCTTACTTAACCAGTCATTTACTTCATTTAATAAAGCATCACCTTTATCTGCAAAGTAATGATCAGCATCTTTGACTATACGTTGATCTGATAAAGTAATGCCTGTTGATTTAATAAGACTTAATCTTGCTGGAGCAGCTTTTTTGACTGCTCCATAATCGTTAGCACCATAGATATCTAAAACGGGTATTTTGATCTTATCTAATGGAATGGGTTTAGCCATATACTGTTTATAGTCAGTTGCCCCCATACCAATTCCAACATAAGCCTTTATCCCTTTGCCGCCTGTTTTATCAAACCAGGCTGTACTCATGTGTACACTGCAACTATGTGCAATTAGAACGATGTTATGAATGTTTTTGCTTTGTAAAAACTTAATTGCTGATTCTATGCGTGCAAATGATTCAGGAACGATAGGAACGTAATCATAGTATTTAGCTTTTTTGTTTAGCACCGGCATTTGAATTGATAATGTATTCCAACCAGATTCAGGTAAACCAATTCTTAATGGTTGTGCGACATCTTTCCAGTCTGGGTGATAACCACGACCATGCATAATAATGACCGCACCTTTTGGTTTTTCAATTTCAGTTTCCATGTAAATAGAAAGAAATTTATGTTTTCCGTCTGAAAGGTATACTGGGTCGCCATCAAGAATGGAATCAACAATTTCATCTGCAAGACGTTTTTCACGTGCTAGATCGGATGCGTTGGCTGAAAAAATTATAAATGATAAAAAAAATGCTAATACTAATTTTATATTCATTACTTAAACCTGTCTTGAAACGATTAAATGTATAGAGGCGTTATGAGTGGAGATTGATTAGAGTACATCTTGAATTAACGTTAAAGGAAATTTATTCCCATTAATGTAACCTTCAATTGATTTGATTACTAAGGGGCTTCGTAATTGTTTATGTTCACGAATTTCTTTTTCGCTTAACCAAATTGCACGTTCAATACCAGTATCTAACTCTCTGTCAGTATGTTCTTTCATAATATCACCCACAAAACACATGCGTAAATAAGTTTCGCCATTATCGTGTATCCAACGGTAGATGCCACTGATATAAGAAGGAGAAAACTCCCAACGGGTTTCTTCTAATGTTTCTCTTATAACGGCATCGATTAAAGATTCATTATTATCTAAATGTCCAGCAGGTTGGTTGATCACCAACTTACCGTTGATTTTTTCTTCTACCAGGAGAAACTTTCCTTCGTGTTGAATGATTGCTGCGACGGTGACGTGAGGTGCCCAATAATTTAATTGCATTTGCTTGTTGTGTGAGTTGTTGTGGAGTGGCGATTTTACGCCATTCTCCGGGTGATAAGCCATCTGTATTGAAATCACCTAGAGTGAATTCACCAATAGAATAACGAATTAATCGCAGGGTAGGGAAACCCACCGATGCGGTCATGCGACGCACCTGACGATTTTTGCCTTCGGTAATAGTGAGTTCGCACCATGATGTTGGTATTTCTGCCCGGTAACGAACGGGCGGGTCACGCGGCCATAGATTGGGCTCGTCTATTTTTAATGCTTTAGCGGGTAGAGTTAGGCCATCTTTTAAAGTGACGCCTTGTTCTAATTCAATAAGTGCTTCATCTGTTATTTCACCTTCAACCTGTACCCAGTAGCTCTTTGGTTGCTTGTGTTTTGGATGGCTTAAACAGTGTTGAATTTTACCTTCGTCAGTAAGAATTAATAAACCTTCGCTATCATGATCTAAACGACCTGCAGGATAGAAATCTTTTTCGGAGATGAATTTTGAAAGAGATGTGTGTTTTTCATGTTCGCTGAACTGGCTAATGACGCCGTAGGGTTTGTTGAATAATATCAGAGACATCAATATATAATACACGGTCATTGTGAGTGTAGCGACGCAATCTTTAGGAAGCGGTATACATCATTAAGTACAATGACGAGAAACTAATAGGCAAAAATATACCCCAGCCAAGTTTTGACTGAGGCATTTTTTATAAAATGAAAAAAGTTAGTGTTGAGTGCTACTGATTTCGTGATCAGGAATATCTCCTAATTTAATTTCAGTTGCATGCTGTCCTTTTGGACCAGCAATAACTTCATACTCAACAACTTGACCTTTTTTGAGAGTTTTATATCCATCCATGGTAATCACCGAGAAATGCGCGAAAATATCTTCGCCTCCTTCTGTAGGTGAAATAAACCCGTAACCTTTACTGTTACTAAACCACTTTACCGTGCCTGTAGACATTGCTTCCTAGCCTCCGTGTCATTGAAAAACATCAATTGATCCCATACATTCCAATGAAGAATTGAGTGAATATCCACATAAAATGTAGATTAACAACTCACCAAATTGAAAATACGACTATCAGCTACAAATATAGTCAATATTTAACAATCTGCACAAATTTTATTCACCATTTTAAAACCATGGTCACAAAAAAAGGTCTAATCAGTTAGAATTTAGCTTATGAGTAAAGAGTTACAACATATTCCCGATGACGGGATGGACGATGGCGTTGCGGTTCAGGAAGCAAAACCCAAACTTAAGAAACCACCTATGTATAAGGTTTTGATTCTTAACGACGATTACACACCTATGGACTTTGTTGTGCATATTCTTGAGGCGTTTTTTAACCTACCTAACGAAAAAGCACAGAATGTGATGTTAAATGTCCATACTAAAGGCAAAGGCGTCTGTGGCGTCTATACTCGAGATGTGGCAGAGACAAAAGTTGAGTTAGTTAACGATTATTCGAGACAGAATGGGCATCCGTTGTTATGCACATTTGAAGCAGATTCTTAATATAAAGGGCACTATAAGATGTTGGATAAAGAACTCGAGCAAACATTAAACCAAGCTTTTCGTGAAGCGCGTGGCAATAACCACGAATTCATGACGGTTGAACATTTGCTATTAGCTTTACTTGATAACAATGTTTCGCGTGAAATACTGTTGGCTTGTGGAGCTGATATACCGGGCTTAAAAACAGAGCTTGAAACTTTTTTACAAGAAACTGTCCCCTTATTACCACCAAATGATGATCGCGATACTCAGCCTACATTGGGTTTTCAGCGAGTATTACAACGTGCGGTATTTCATGTGCAGTCTTCGGG
>JAUVGM010000300.1 GCA_030593785.1 Gammaproteobacteria bacterium
CGATGATCTCGTTTTAAGCTTCTTCCAAAATGAAAAAAACTGGCAGGGTTATAAAGTAATAGTTCGATATTGACATCAGTTAATTTCTGCTTGTCTTTATCATCTAAACCTTTTGCACCGTATTCATCTAATATTATAAAAACATCGACGCCACGTTTTTTAGCATTACATAACTCTTTAATGAAAATATCAGAGGTAGTGCCAGATTCAAACAGGTAAGCTTCAAATAAAACCTGAGTTTTTGCTTTTCTTATTTCATCAAGCATGGAAGAGAAATAATCAGAACCGTCAACCAGCAGTTGAAAATCGTTGTCATAACGCCATGGGTATTTATATGTTTTTTTATGAAGCATTATTTCAAAGTTATTTTTAGGTGAGGGTACCGGAGCCATTCTTATTTTATAGCTCTTTGTTTAATTGATAGCAAGAATACATTATGAAATAAGTGGCATAAAACAAGCGTGACTCCGGTACCTTTTATTATTGTTTTTTAATAGCTACCACTTTATTCTCTTCAATATGTAAGCCAAACTCACCAGAAAGCAGATCCTGGATTTTTTTACCTGCAAGTTGATAACGCCAACCTTTTAGTAAAGGAATGTCTTTTTCACCATAAATAATTTTTTCTATCATTTTTCGGTTGGCGATATTAGCCGGGCTAATATTTTGTTCCATCGCAACCAATTTTAATTGTGTTAGTAATAGGTCTGCGATAATTTCCTGATCTGCTGTGAGACGTTTCGGTTTTTGTGTTGAAGGCAAATCTGATTCGTTTAAATCCAGGGCATCTTTAATACACTTGAGAATAACCTTCCCTGAGTTCTCAATCGTCGCCTTTTTTATAGTTGCGATGCTTTCTAATTGAGAAGTGTTTTTTGCCAATAATTGCGCTGCTGCAAGGAGAATATCATCAGCCAAAATCCAGCGTCGAGGCAGGTCTTTCTTGATTGCCATTTCTTCTCGCCATTGTGCAATATTTTTTGCCGCTGCAAGTTGTCGAGGTCTTAAACGATTAATGCCTTTAACTTTATTCCATGCATCTTCAGGTCGGGTAACAAATAATTCAGGTTTGCATAAACTGGAAAATTCTTCATCAAGCCAGTTTTCTCTGCCTTGCTCTAAAAGTTGTTGTTTTAACAATGGGTACAGTTGACGCAAGTAATAAACATCATCACTGGCATAACGAATTTGTTCCTTATTTAAGGGGCGTCTACTCCAGTCTGTTCGTGTATGTGCCTTATCAAGCTGAACGCCTAAAATCTTCCCTACAAGTCCGGCATAACCAACTTGTTCACCATAACCTAATAAACTTGCAGCAAGTTGAGAATCAAAAAGAGGTTCTGGTAGCTCATTATTCAAATCATAAAATATTTCATAATCCTGTCGTGCAGCATGGAGTACTTTAATCTTGTTTTTATCATTAATAATATTCATTAATGGGCTGATGTCTTTTAAGGCAATAGGGTCAACACAGGCAATAACATCATCAGTCGCTATTTGAATAAGGCAAAGCTTTGCTCGATAAGTTTTTTCTCGAATAAACTCTGTATCGAGTATCAATACCGATGCGTCTTTTATGCTTTCGCAGAGTATTTGTAGTTTTTCACTATCATCAACATACAAAACATCATATTCGCTAGCATTGTTATTTTTGTCTGACATCTAATAAAGTCCTGAAAGTAGGTTAAGCTCATATAATAACAAAAATTCTATTTCTTGTATGTGTCATGCAGGGTAAGATAAAGGCATAAAATAAGAAAAAGAGTAAGCGAAGTAATGTTGCCGTTAATTAGAATGTTTTGGGATATATGCCGATTAAGAGTCGGACCGCAGGCTGTCCCCAAGAGACAAAATTTAATGATTGCAGCTGTTCTGGGCGGTATTATTATAGATAGTTTTGCCTCGTCTATCTTAATCCCAAAGTTAACGGGGTTAGATATTCTAAAGATCGTCGCCATTTATAATATTTTATTACTCACAGCAATATATCTTTTACTGAAAGTCATTGGCTACGCAGAACGTGGTGTGCAGACAGTGACTGCTATTGCAGGCTCTGGTTTATTTATTAGTCTCGTTTTATTACCTGGCTTATTAATGATGAATACAGTTGAAGAACAAGTTAAATCTTTTGCTATTTTTATATTAATTGATAATGTCTGGCGTATCGCAGTTGTTGCACATATATTTCGTCATGCTTTTTCCATCAACTTATTAATGGCCATGATATTATCCGTTAGTTATTTAATATTTGGTGTGTTTATCGCTGATTTTTTATTACCTGCGCAAAACACATTAAGCAGTACTTAGGTAAATTTTATGCATATTCATATTTTAGGCATTTGTGGCACCTTTATGGGGGGGCTCGCATTACTTGCTCGCGAATTAGGGCACACAGTAAGTGGTTCCGATACAAATGTTTATCCTCCTATGAGTACACAATTAGAAGAGCAAGGTATTACCTTAATGCAAGGTTATAAACCTGAGCATCTAAAGCCTGCACCGGATATTGTTGTTATTGGTAATGCTTTATCACGTGGAAACCCTGCAGTTGAAGCAGTACTGGATCAGGGGTTACGTTATACCTCGGGTTCACAATGGTTGTTAGATTACGTGTTACAAGATAGATGGGTACTGGCCGTTGCAGGTACGCATGGAAAAACTTCGACAGCAAGTTTATTAGCATGGTTACTAGAAGATAATAAGTTATCTCCTGGATTTTTAATTGGAGGAATTCCTGGGAATTTTGGTATCTCAGCACGTTTAGGTGAAACGCCTTTTTTTGTTGTAGAAGCGGATGAATACGATACGGCTTTCTTTGATAAGCGTTCCAAATTTGTTCACTATCACCCTCGAACGTTAATCTTAAATAATCTTGAATATGATCATGCTGATATTTTCCCAAATATCGAAGCGATACAAACTCAGTTCCACCACTTGTTGCGCACTGTGCCTGCGAATGGTTTAGTCATTAGTCACGCTGATGAACCGTATTTAGATCAAACGATCGAAAAAGGTTGCTGGACACCTGTTGAATATTTTTCTGGTAAGCAAACAAAATATTGGCAGTTCAAACCTATTACAGAAGACGGTCTTGAGTTTGATGTGTTGTTTAATGATAAAAGAGTCGCCTCCGCAAAGTGGTCTCAGCTTGGTGAACATAATATGCAAAATGCATTGGCTGCGATTGCAGCGGCAAGGCATGTCGGTGTACCAGCAGAACTTTCTGTCGAGAGCTTAAGTACTTTTAAAGGCATTAAACGTCGAATGGAAGTGCGGGGCGTTATCAACAATATTACGGTTTATGATGATTTTGCACA
>JAUVGM010000293.1 GCA_030593785.1 Gammaproteobacteria bacterium
CATTGATTACCCACATCGGTATGCACAGCATAAGCAAAATCTACCGCCGTCGCTCCGCGCGGCATTTCCATAATATCGCCGCCAGGTGTGAATACATAAACTTCATCAGGGAATAAATCAATTTTCACATTTTCCAGAAACTCCATTGAGTTACCGGCATGTTGTTGTAGTTCTAATAAATCATGTAACCAGCGGCGTGCTCTTACTTGTGCGCTATTACTTGCCGCATCATCATCATTTTTATATAACCAGTGAGCAGCAATACCTGCTTCTGCCACTCTGTCCATATCTTCGGTGCGAATTTGCACTTCAATAGCAACACCATATGGACTAAATAAAACAGAGTGTAGTGATTGATAACCATTTGATTTAGGAATCGCAATATAGTCTTTAAACTTGCCCGGCACTGGTTTATATAAATTATGTACTGCACCTAATACGCGATAACACATATCAACAGAGCTAACGACAATACGTAATGCATACACATCCATTACTTCACTGAACGAAAGCTGCTTATTTTTCATCTTGTTATAAATACTAAAAAGATGTTTTTCACGGCCAATGACTCGACCAACAAGCCCTTCCTGATGCATGCGTTGTAAAATAGATTCTTCCAGCTTGCTGACAATTTCTTTACGATTGCCACGTGCTTTTTTTACATTTTCATTTATTACCCGGTAGCGCTCTGGATACATTGCCAAAAAACCTAAATCTTCAAGTTCCAGACGCATACGATTCATACCCAGGCGATGAGCAATCGGCGAATAAATTTCTAAGGTTTCTCGGGCAATACGACGACGTTTATCCGGGCGCATAATCCCCAGGGTGCGCATGTTATGCAGGCGATCGGCAAGTTTAATGAGAATGACGCGGATGTCTTTCACCATCGCCAGCATCATTTTGCGAAAATTTTCTGCTTGCGCTTCAGCCTTACTGGCAAATTCTATATGGGTAAGTTTACTGACACCATCGACTAACTCGGCAACTTCTTCTCCGAAGCGTTTTTCAACCTGGTCTTTGGCAAAGGGGGTATCTTCAATGACATCATGCAATATCGCGGAGATAATACTTTTTTGATCCATGTGCATTTCTGCAAGGATTCGGGCAACGGCTAAAGGGTGATAAATGTAGGGTTCGCCAGTTTGACGAAGCTGGCCATTATGCGCTTCGGCGCCAAAAAGATAAGCTTGGTAAACTTCAGCCACTTGTTCCATCTCGAGATAGGTCTCGAGCATTTCACACAGGTGGCTTATTCGAAAGGCAGTGGGATCTTTTTGATATAGCGAGGCATTACCTTTTTCGGGGTAGTTTTTATTCCGCGCTGTTTCCTGTGATATCTGAGTCACTGCTACCTGCGTCTCCACTTAATGCTGCTTTAATTGCTGCTGCCATATCAAGTGTATCAGATTCTTTCATTTCACCTGATTCTTCAGCGCCGTCTTCAGTGTCAACTTCTGTAAACTGTCGTTTTTCAGCCGCTTCCGCTTCATCCAGAATTTGCTCGTCGATTAAACCTTCTGCGATTTCACGTAAAGCGATAACAGTAGGCTTATCATTTTCTGGATCAACAAGAGGATCTTTACCTTGTGCAAGTTGACGTGCACGTCTTGCAGCTAATCTAACCAATTCAAAACGGTTATCAACATTTTCAAGGCAATCTTCAACAGTTACTCGAGCCATCTGGCAAATCTCCAAAAACAATAAAATAAACCCCAGCAAAGGGGAAAATCAAAAAAGGTCGGCAAGTATACCGATCGGATGCTGTTTAATCCAGCAACTCTTTTAATAAGGGCGCCAAACGCTGTGATTGCGCCCCATATCGATAACGGCGCGCTAAAACAATACCCTGTAATTCTATAAGGGCTTTATCAAAGTCATCATTAACAACCAAATAATCGTACTCTGAGTAATGGGAAGTTTCACTTTTTGCATCACGCATCCGGCGCTGGATAATTTCATCACTGTCCTGACCGCGGCCGCGTAAACGTTCTTCCAGAGCTGCTTGCGATGGCGGCAAAATAAAAATATTGACCGCATAAGAAAGTTGTTTTCGAACCTGGGCTGCACCCTGCCAATCAATTTCCAGAATAACGTCTTCACCTTGTTTGAGCTTGTCTTCGATATTAGCAATCGCTGTGCCGTAAAAATTATCAAATACCTGTGCATGTTCTAAAAATGCACTTTGCTCGACCATTGAAACAAAGGTTTCCTTATCAATAAAATTATAATCGATACCATCTTGTTCACCCTCACGCATCGCTCGCGTGGTGTGTGAAACTGAAACACCGATATTTTCAGTTTGCTCCAATAATGCTTTCACCAAACTGGTTTTACCTGCCCCTGAAGGCGCGGAAATAACAAACAATGTACCTATTGGATCTGCCATTCTCTTCCTTTATTCCACTTTTATTCAAATTATATACAAAGTAGCTATTTTACTCTTAAACTAGATATCAACCCAGATCCCAAGGCTAATCGATTTTTCTTTATTCAGAAAAAATTCACCTAGAGTCGAACGTCCTTCATAAAACTCAAGACCAAAACGATAACGTCGACCGGCTACTTTAGAAAGAATACCTAAATGCAATGAAGTATTAATATCCCAATTATTTTCTTCGTAACCTGAGAAATCCGCTCCCATATACCAGCCAAAATCCGACCTCCAGTATTTTTCATTCTCATACTGAATGCCTAATTCTGAACGCCACAGCTTTTGTATATCCTTGTTAAGCAGATCATAGGCTTTGCCAAGCTCAAAATAACTTTGCCACCGGGGAAGCATAAACCACATTAAGCCATAACGAATTTCCTGGCGAGTATAATTTTTACGCGCTAACCCTGTTCGCTCAATCAACTCATCACCAACGTGGCTTGAAATATGGTGTACTCCAAAACGATGTGCCAATGCATTGCTCTGCCTGACTTCTAATGACAAAGATATAATGCCATCCCAACCTACGTTATCTTCTGATGAGGCAGGATCAAATTGCCCATGAAAACCGGCACCAACAGTGACTTGCCAACCCCGCCTTGTTTTCTCTGGCTGGTTTCGATACACACCTAAATTAGCACCAACCTTTAAGTCATAACGACGCTGACTGGTGTCAACAATATCCGTTTGGGAAAAACGCATATTCTGCAAACCAAAGGTAAGCCGTAAAGGATTCGCTATATAAAGAGGGAATAGCTGTGTTTGCGGAAATAAAACACCTGGACTTTTCTCATCATCTGCCAGTGCTGTACCAAGACAGCAGAAACTGAACAGCAATAGAATAGATAATGGGAATGTAACCCTTTTAATCATTCTATATTTTGGATCTGCTCACGCATCTGTTCTATTAGCACTTTTAAATCAACAGAGGCTTTTGTGGTTTCAGTATCTATAGACTTAGAGCCTAAGGTATTTGCTTCACGGTTTAATTCCTGCATTAAAAAATCGAGTCGACGACCTATTGGTTTTTTATCTTTTAGCACTCGTTCAACTTCAGTAATGTGAGTCGTTAAACGATCA
>JAUVGM010000066.1 GCA_030593785.1 Gammaproteobacteria bacterium
AAAAGGCGGTGGTCATGGTGGGCATAATGGCTTGCGTGACATAGCCAGTAAGATGGGTGGCAATAATTATTTGCGCCTACGTTTAGGTATCGGCCATCCGGGTGACAAAAATAAAGTCACTAATCATGTATTAAAGAAAGCATCCACTGATGATCAAATCAGTATCGAAAGAAACATTGAACGCGCTTTAAATGTATTGCCACTTGTTATCGAAGGCGACATACAAAAAGCCATGAATGAATTACATACGGATAAATAACTATGGGCGTAAAATGCGGCATCGTCGGCTTACCTAACGTAGGCAAATCAACTTTATTTAACGCGTTAACTAAAGCAGGTATACAGGCAGAGAACTATCCTTTTTGTACTATCGAACCGAATGTCGGTATCGTGCCTGTTCCTGATTCACGTCAGGATAAACTCGCAGAGATTGTTGTCCCTGAAAAAACCATACCCACTACCATGGAGTTTGTTGATATTGCGGGTCTAGTTGCCGGCGCATCAAAAGGTGAAGGCCTTGGAAATAAATTCCTTGCCAACATTCGTGAGACCGATGCCATCGTACATGTTGTACGTTGTTTTGAAGATGATGATGTTGTACATGTGGCAGGAAAAATAAATCCCTTAGATGACGTTGAAGTTATTGATACAGAATTAGCATTAGCCGACATGGATGCCATTGAAAAAGCCATCCATCGTTATGGCAAAGTAGCCAAGTCGGGTGACAAAGATGCAAAAACCAAACTGGTATTATTAGATAAAGTAAAAATCCAGCTCGACGAAGGCAAAGCTGTTCGTTCTATGGACTTAGACGAAGATGAACTTGCGAGTATGCATGAGTTTTTCCTTCTTACCATTAAGCCTGTTTTGTACATTGCCAATGTTGCTGAAGATGGTTTTGAAAATAATCCTATGCTCGATAAAATCATGGCTCATGCTGAAGCCGAGGGTTCAGGTGTTGTACCTGTTTGTGCTTCAATGGAAGCCGAAATGGTTGAGTTAGACGATGATGATCTAAAAGAGTTCTTATCCGAGATGGGACTTAAAGAGCCCGGTTTAAATCGTGTCATTTTCGCAGCCTATTCTTTGTTAGGTCTGCAAACGTACTTTACCGCAGGCGTAAAAGAAGTCCGTGCCTGGACTGTCAAAGTCGGAGCCACTGCACCTGAAGCTGCTGGTGTGATTCACACCGACTTCCAGAAAGGCTTCATTCGTGCGGAAGTCATGGCTTATGAAGACTTCGTTGCAAATAATGGCGAACAAGGTTGTAAAGAAGCCGGCAAGTTACGTCTTGAAGGGAAAGAATATATCGTACAGGACGGCGATGTAATGCATTTCCGCTTTAACGTCTAATCTTAGTTCGCTGAGACGGAGCTGACTGCGTTGTAGAAAAATTCAAAATGCTGAAGAACATGGATGTTCAAATGCCGCGAAGCACAAGGAGGTGCGAGAGTGGCCATTTGCTTAATGCAAATTCCGCTTTTTCATCTTTCTACGCCTTGTCATCACCCGCCTGATCGAACTAAGAAAACGGATGCTGCTGAGTGCAATGATGTTTGAGAGTGGATATTAGCTTTATGGGAACTTAATTTTATAGTTTCTTTATGACTTGCCTTCATAAAGCAGGAAGAACAAAATTCATTTTTGTCTTTAGTGGTATAGGAAACAGAATTTTTCTTCAAATAAAACCTTCAAAAGGTTCAACGGTAACGATATCCCCTTCGTTAACGGGGCCATCATCATGAGCTAATATAATAAAGCAATTCGCCTGGCTCATTGAATTAAGAATGCCTGAACCTTGTTGTCCTGTGCTGCGAACGCTCATCTTTCCATTCTGATCATTTTCAATGATGCCGCGTATAAATGTTGTTCGCCCCGGTGCTTTTTTAAAGGCATTACTGCTGGGTAATTGCAGTTGCAGTCGAGGTTTAATCCTGGCGCCAGCCATGATCAACAAAGCATTTTGTACAAACTGGTAAAAAGTTACCATGACGGCAACCGGGTTTCCAGGCAGTCCAAAGAAGAGGGCATTTTTTATTTTTCCAAATGCTAATGGTCGCCCTGGTTTCATCGCAATTTTCCAAAACTTTACTTCACCCATACTGTCGAGTGTCTCTTTTACAAAGTCGGCTTCACCTACGGAGACGCCACCACTGGTAATCACTACATCTGCATTTTCAGCTGCGGCTGCAAAAGCGGATTCAATATCTTGTTTGCGATCCGCAATGACACCCATATCAATGATCTCAACACCAAGTCGAGACAACATACCGTAAAGGCTATAGCGGTTGCTGTCATAAATTTCACCATCAGCGAGTGTTTCCCCTATTGAACGTAATTCATCACCGGTAGAGAAAAATGCAACACGTAAACGGCGTTGTACTTTTATTTCAGAAAGCCCAAGCGATGCGAGAATGCCAAGTTCAGCCGGCATTATTTTTTGTCCTTTGTGTAAGGCCACTTGCCCGATAGCGAGATCTTCACCTGCCTGGCGAACATTTTGTCCCGTTATATGACACGCTTGTATAGTAATTATGTCATTCGTTCGTTCAACATCTTCTTGCATGATGACAGTATCAGTACCGGCTGGCATCATGCCGCCAGTCATAATACGGGCACATTCACCCGAATTAATATTACCTGTGAACGGTTGGCCGGCTAATACTGTGCAGACAACATCAAGTTTAGCATTTGCTTTTAATGGTATATCGTTGCCATTTATTGCATAACCATCCATGGCAGAGTTGGTATGTGAAGGAACATTGATTTTCGAATGAATATCTTCTGCTAAAAATCGTCCCAGTGCCGAACGTATTTCAATTTTATTAATGCATGAAACAGGATTCATTTGTGACTGAATTAGGGAACAAGCTTCGTCAACTGTGAGAGCCGGTTGATCAACAGTAATAAGAGGTTCAGGATTTGTCATAATATTTATTTTGAATTTAGTTGTTTTTCGTTAAGAGTATTGAGTTGCATGTAGTTAATAATAAAATCTGAAATTTTCTTAATATTATTTATATCTAATAGAGTAATGTCTCGCTGCAGTTGTATGTTTTCATCTGTTGCGATAGCAATAATATTATTGTCCTGTGTGTACAAAAAGGGTTTAGCTAAAGAAGGACGGTGCAGTTCAATTTTAGGAAATGCTTCATCCTTAAAACCTTCAACCAAAATGATATCTAACTGTGATTGATCAAGTTGTGCAATCAGTTCATTCAATACTGGTGGTTTTGTTGCCTCGGGTGTTTCAACCATTAAAGCCCAGCGTTTACTTGACGCAATAAGCATTTGTGATGCTCCTGCATGTCGTAGGGTATGACTGTCTTTTCCTGCATGGTCAATATCAAAAGTATGGTGCGCATGTTTTATGACCGCTACCCGTATGCCTTGCGATTTTAGTATAGGTAACACCTGACTTAATAAGGTTGTTTTTCCGGTACCACTGTAGGCAGAAAAACCGAGTAGCGGGCAATCTGTATTTGTTAACATACTTTTTTATACTCAGATAATCTTTGTTCAAGTTCCTGTAGTTCAACCGGCGTATTAATATTCAAAGAAATGTCATTATGATCAGAGAAATCTGCAAGTACGGTATGGTGTTGCTGATACCAAAGATCAATTTTTCTATCCCCATTATCAAGAAATTTTTGCAAGCTATCACGCAGTTCTTTTTTTATAAGTGCAAACACGGGTTGCATTCGGTTACCATCATGCACCACACTTATATCAGCATCCGCATCTATTAAAGTCGAAAGTAATCGTATTGATAAGTCAGCAGGAATAAATGGGCTATCGCAAGGTGTTGACAGGATATATTGCGTGGTACTTATTTTTAATGCACTTAACATTCCTGCCAAAGGGCCATGAAAATCCGTTGAATTATCATCACTAATAACAGGATGATTAAATTTTTTATATTGTTCTACATTTCGATTGGCATTAATGATTAAGGTGTTTACCTGGGGAGATAACCGTTCAAGGGTTAGCTCTATCATTGCCTGATTATTAACCTTGAGCAGTCCTTTATCTTGACCTTGCATGCGTTTGGCTCGGCCGCCAGCTAATATAACGCCGGTAATATCATTAGTGCTGGGTACGTTTATATCCATCATAAATTATTAAGCATTAACCAGTATTAATTCAGGGGTTTTAATGTTGTTAAAGTGTTCTATATTATTTTCTTTGCTCAATGTTTTTAAATGTGTATTTTCAAGATGCATGTGATGTTCAGTTAAAGATGTATTGTGTGCTAATTCATGACTGGTAAGTATAATGCCAACACCTTCATCTTTGAGTTTACAAATTTGCTCAAAAATACGTGTTCTGCCTTGCGCGTCAAGATTAGAAAAAGCCTCATCGAGCAATAATATTTTAGGAGATAATACATAAGCACGGGCGAGTGCAACACGTTGTTTTTCACCACCGGATAATAAGCGTGCATTATTGTCTTTAAGGTGTTCAAGATCGGCCCACTGTAATGCCGTTTTTATACTCTCCTGTATTTTATTTCTCGAATAGCCTTGTTTGCGCATACCATATTTAATGTTGTCTTCGACACTGGCATCAAACATTAAGGGTGTTTGATGTAAATAAATAATCTCTTTATGAGTTTTTTTACAAGCAGCTTTCCAATTCAGCTTTATATTTTTATAATATACATCAGTATTATTGGGAGTTTCTAAACCGGCCATTATTTTAAGTAATGTAGATTTTCCGCTACCATTCATTCCGCTGAGCAAACAACATCTTCCTGACTCAATAGTAAGCTCAGGAATATTAAATAATAAACGTTGATTAAAGCTTTTGTTTAAGTATTTGAATGTGATACTAAATGTACTCATATCACTTCTCCTCGTCCTTGTAACAGGCTAAGCGATAAATTTAAAACCATTGCCATAACAAGTAACACGATACCTAACGCTATTCCTTGAGAAAAATCGCCCTTACTTGTTTCCAGTGCAATAGCCGTTGGAATATTTCGAGTGTAGTGAAGGATGTTGCCACCAATCATCATTGAACAACCTACCTCAGCAATAATACGGCCAAAGCCTGCTATTAAAGCTGCTAGCAATCCAAATCGAATTTCATACATTACCGTGAGCATCGCTTGAATACGTGTTGCACCTAATGTGCGTGCAGTTTCCCATATGCGACGATCAGATGATTGAAACGCGGTATGACTCATAATAAGTATAAGCGGCATGCAAAGTATGAACTGTCCAATAATCATGGCGTCTTGAGTGAAAAGTAATTTTAGATCGCCGAGTGGGCCGTTGCGTGAAAATATTATATACAACGTTAAGCCAATAATAACCGCTGGCACAGATAATAAAGTATTGAATATATAGATAAGTACACGGCGTCCAAAAAAACGATGATAAGCCATGGCAAAAGCTATTAGTACGGCTAAAGGTGCAGCAAACAAAATAGCACGCAGTGAAACGCTAAAGGAGATAGAAATTATATTCCATAATTCTTTATCCCCGGAAAATAAAAGATAAACAGCATGAAGAGAAGCGGTACTGATACTATCCATTATCGCTTACTTAGTTGTCTGTTTTTAATCGCCATGGGAGTGAACAAAACTTTATTATTAATTCGATAATCAGCAATTTGTTGTTGCGCAGAAGGGGAGGTTAACCATGCAATAAAGGACATAGCCGCGATATAATTAATGTCGTGGTATTTGTCCGGGTTCACAGCCATGATGCCATAAGGATTAAATAAACGTTTATCGCCTTCAACCAATACTTTCAAAGATGAGGTTGCCATAGATGATAACCAGGTACCTCTGTCTGTTAAGGTGTAAGCAGATAACTCATTACTTATTTGTAAAACTTTACCCATTCCCTGGCCTGCTTCGCGATACCATTTTCCTTCAGGATTTAACTTAGCAATTTTCCATAAGGCTAATTCTTTTTTATGCGTGCCAGAATTATCACCTCTGGAAATAAATAAACTGTTACTCAGTGATATTTTTTTTAACGCAGTAACACTATTGCGTTCACCGTGAATACCAGCAGGATCTTCATCAGGTCCAACAATAACAAAATCGTTATACATAATGCTGCGATGATTAATACCGTGGCCATCAGCAATAAATTTATCTTCAGCCTTACGTGAATGAACTAATAAAACATCAGCATCACCGGCTTCACCCATACGTAATGCTTTACCTGTGCCAACCGCGATAACATGAACTTTATGGCCGCTTCTTTTTTCAAAAACAGGAATTAATACCTTTAATAATCCGGAGTTTTCTGTGCTGGTAGTTGTTGCAAGTCTTAATATATCTGCATGTATGTTTGTACTGGTAAATAGTAAAACTGTGGATAATATAATGTGTATTTTTTTCATAATTATTTGATGTTTCGCATTTTATTTGTATCAATGAATAAATTAGCAAGTCTTATGCCATGCGCTATCGAGCCAAGTCACAAATATATTTGTGGTATTTGAGCGGTTTTTCAGGATGTGAAATATTTTGCCAATAAGTTTGGCAGACAATATGATGCATAACTGCGAAAGCTGGGTCATATTGATACAGGAGGATTGGCGTACTGGTGAATATTTGTTTTATTTTTCCTAAAACAGGTGAAATGTTATTATTTACGGATTATGATAATTTTCCTGAAATTTTGTTTAAAAATGTAAAATACATCAAGTGGGGTAGGTGAATGCCTGGTACAGCCAAAAAAAGTAATGAATCTCCCGATGAGCTTGTGGAGCTCCCAATAGCATCTAAATATTCTGGTTCCTCGATTTTAATTGTGGACGATGAATTGGGCATGCGAAATTTTTTACAAAAAAGCCTTATTCGAGAATGTGGACTGATTGAGACCGCAGACAGTGTTGAGTCTGCTGAAGCATTAAGACAACGTTGTCATTTTGATTTGATTATTATGGACATTCGATTACCTGGAAAATCAGGTGTGGAATGGATTCAGGAATTGCGAGGAAATGGGATTCAAACAGATGTCATTTTTATGACCGCATTTGCTGATATGGATACAGCCATTCAGGCATTACGTGCCGGTGCAGCAGATTTCATCTTAAAGCCTTTCCGGGTTGAACAAATGTTATCGTCAGTTAAAAACTGCATGGAAAAACAGCGTTTAACGCGAGATAACTTTGTTTTACAAAGACAGCTGGAACAATATTATGAAATGGATGGAATGATCGGAACGAGCGACTCCATCAAGGACGTCTGTAGCATTATAAAAAGGGTAGCGCCATCACCAACGACGTTATTAATCGAAGGCCAATCCGGAACAGGTAAAGAACTGGCAGCGCGTGCGCTACATGAGTTTAGCGCAAGGAAGGGGGCTTTTGTTCCTATCAACTGTGGTTCCATATCACCTGAATTACTGGAAAGTGAATTGTTTGGCCACGTTAAGGGCGCCTTTACCGGTGCACACCAGGCAAGACAAGGTTTATTTAATTATGCGAGCGGCGGTACTTTGTTCCTGGATGAAATCGGTGAAATGCCTTTAGCGATGCAGGCAAAATTATTAAGGGTACTTGAAGAACGCGCGATTCGTCCGGTGGGTGCTGAGCGTGAAATTTCTATTGATGTACGAATTATTGCAGCAACTAATCGAGATTTGGAAAATGAGGTTGAAAAAGGAAATTTTCGGGAAGATCTTTTTTATCGTTTAAATGTAGTATCAATACGCATGCCTTCTTTATCCGAACGTAAAGAGGATATTCCTCTATTGGCAAGATATTTTTCAGAAACGCTTTCGGCACAATTGGGTGTAGAAGCTATTCCATTTAATCATCAGGATCTTATTGGACTACAGTCTTATAACTGGCCTGGTAATATTCGCGAATTAAAAAATATTATAGAACGTTCTCTGCTGCTGGGAAAAACACCGATCGACTGTATACATAAAAATTCAAACACTAACAAAAAAACATCAGGTACTGATTACCCCGGTAATTGGTCGATGCAGGATGTTGAGAAGCATCACATGCAGAGTGTGCTCAAAGCAGTTGATGGCAATAAATCTGAAGCCGCCAGGCGTTTAGGAGTCTCTCGAAAAACATTAGAACGAAAATTTCAAGCATGGAATTAACATTCTTTTGTTAATCCCTGATTCTTAATTGTAATGTGAACGACAACATACAATTATGATTTTACAAAACGTCATTTTACGCGTTAAAAAAAACCTCCGTTATAAATTATTGTTACTGGTTTTATTACCCATTTTTATTGTTATGCCTATCATTTTAAGTATGGCAGCATATTGGAGTAATAATTTTAGTTACGATCAATTGTTTATGAAAGTCAGTACAGATTTATCTGTTACCCATGATGCTTTTTACCAACAGCATAAAAATTATCTCGCCCAACTAGGGCGGTTAGGTGAATCTTACACACTGCGAAATAGTTTATATGCTAAAGATTATGACGCACTTAAACTTGAAATTGATATATTAAAAGAAGAAGGCCAGTTTGATTATCTCCATTTGTTAGATTTAAAAGGTAATTGGTTATATGAACCTCCGCACTCGGGTTTTACGCGCAGTAAACATAGCGTGTTATTTAACCAGGCAAAAATAGCAAATGCGGTGAGCGGTGTTGAAGTATTTTCTCAACAGGATTTAGAACGAGAAAAAGATATTGACCGAACCTTATTAAGATTATCCCTGGTTGATACGCCTCGAGCTAAACCCATACTTCGTCGTGTTGAAGATCGTGGCATGATGTTACGCATGGTTTATCCAATACGTGGAGCAACGAATAAAATCGTTGCGCTATTGGATGGTGGCGTATTATTAAATAGAAATTTTAACTTTGTTGATCGTATTCGTGATCTTGTATATGGCCCGGGAAGTTTGATTGAAGGTAGCATCGGTACAGTAACGGTATTTATTGATGATGTGCGGATCACCACAAATGTTCAGGATGAAACCGGCGAAAGAGCCTTAGGAACGAGGGTATCGAAGGAAGTACGCACTAAAGTGCTAGAACAAGGTGAAACATGGATAGATAGTGCTTTTGTAGTAAATGACTGGTACATCTCAGCCTATGAACCAATTTATGATGTCGGTGGTGAGCGCATTGGCATCCTCTATGTTGGTTTTCTTGAAACCCCCTTTAGTCAAATATTA
>JAUVGM010000322.1 GCA_030593785.1 Gammaproteobacteria bacterium
TTCCCGAATTTAATATTCCCCAAGGTGCAACTATAGTACATAACGAGTCTTCGTTGGTCGTCAATGGTAGTAACGATGCACAATTTAAAGATGAAAAATCTGATTTTATTGCATACTTAAACTTATGGAATTTTTACACAGAACAGCGGCAACACCTCTCACAAAACAAGTTGCGTAAATTATGCAAAGTAAACTTTCTATCTTATACCCGTATGCTTGAATGGCGTGATATTCATAGCCAGCTGCTCAATCAATGTAATGAAGTTAAATATAAAATAAATACAACCGTAGCCGGTTATGATGCAATTCATCAGGCAATTTTAAGTGGTTTACTCAGTCATAGCGGTTTAAAAAATGAAGACGGTGAATATAAGGGTGCACGTAATAATACCTTTGCTATTTTTCCGGGCTCTAACTTAAGACGCAAACGTCCTTTATGGATAATGGCAGCTGAAATGCTTGAAACTCAACGTCATTATGCTTTGACAGTCGCGCAAATTGATCCTTTATGGCTGGAAAAACAAGCAAGCCATTTAATTAAAAAGTCTTATTTTGAAGCCCACTGGGAAAAACGTCCGGCACAAGTCGCAGCATACGAAAAGTCGACCTTATATGGCCTCGCCATTAACCCACGTAAAAAAATAAATTACGGTCCCATTGACCCCGATTTTTCTCGTGAACTTTTTATCAGGGGTGCTTTTGTTAACAGAGAATATTCCGGCCATGCGGCATTTTTCCAGCACAATGAAAAGTTATTTACTGACATAGAGAAACTGGAACATCAATCACGACGTCAGGATGTCCTGGTAGATGATGAGGTTGTCTACCAATTATATGATGAATGTATTCCAGCCGGGATTTATAATAGTAAAAAGTTTGATACCTGGCGAAAAGAAGCAGAAAAAGAGTGTGATAAAATTCTATTTCTTAGTCGTGAATATCTTATGCAACACAGTGCTGGCGATATTACAGAAGAACAGTATCCAAAACAGCTGGTTGTAAATAAGACTTCACTTCCTTTATCTTATCATTTTGATCCGAGTAGTGAAGATGATGGGGTAACCTTAACGCTACCTCTTGCTTTACTCAATACTCTTAACCCGGTTCAATTTGAATGGTTAATACCGGCTTTGTTGCGCGACAAAATCACACAACTTATTAAAACGCTGCCCAAAAATATACGCAAAAACTTTGTTCCTGTACCTCAATTTACCGATGCCTGTATTGATGCTATCACCGATCGTTCATCACCACTTATTTATTCTATAAGCCAGCAATTAACCAGGATAACGAGCATAGAAATTCCCGATTCCGCATGGCAAGTTGATAGTCTCGATGCTCATTTTTTTATGCGCTTTGATATTCGAGATCAGCATAATAAAAAAATTGCTCACGGTCGTAATTTACGAGCATTACAGGAATCACTAAGTCAGGAAGTATCTGAACAATTCAGTAAAAATATTAAATGGGAAATAGAGCAAAAAGAGTTAACAGAATGGAGCTTCGACAAGTTGCCGACTGTTATTAATAAAACCCAAAACAATCTTAATATTAAAGGCTTTCCAGCACTACAGGATGATGACGAGAGTGTCTCAATTGTTGTTGTTGATAATGAAAATCTGGCACAATAAATTAATCACGCTGGTTTAAAACGTTTGTATCTTTTAGCTCTGAAACAGGAAGTAAAATATTTAAATAAAAACTTACCCGGCATTCAGAAAATATGCATGAGTTACGCAACGGTTGGTGGTTGTAATGATCTAAAACTTTCCATAATTGATGCCAGTATTGAACAGAGTTTTTTCTACACAAAGAATAATATAAGAGATAAAGAAGCATTTACAGAAAGTTTACAACAAGGAAGTAATAATCTTGTTAATAATGCAAATGAGATATGCGAAATTCTCTCAACTACTTTTGATAGTTATCATAAAATTAAAAAACAATTAAAGAAAATGACTAAGCCAAACTGGCTGGTCAGCTTAAATGATATTCAGTCTCAACTTGATCATTTAATTTATGAAGATTTTATTTACTACACAGCAACAGAATATTTAAAAAATTATCCTCGTTACTTACAGGCGATCCAACTACGTTTAGACAAGTTACAAGAAGCGGCTGAGCGTGATCGGCAATATACCTATATACTGGCCCCCTATTGGCAACACTATATAGCGCTCAATGATGAATATTTTGAGCACCCTGTTTTCTCTCTCTATCGCTGGATGCTTGAAGAATACCGTGTTTCATTATTTGCCCAAGGCTTAAAGACGCAGATACCCATTTCAGAAAAACGTTTAGAGAAACAGTGGCAGGAAGTTAAAAAAATACTCGAGTAAAACCTGTCATTGCGCGCCCGAACAAAGTGACAAAGTGCCCTTGGGGTGAGGGAATGAAATGAACGTGGCATAAAATTGTATGGAACAATTTCAAACAAGCTTTGCTTGGCCCGAAGGGTGAAGGGCACGACTGCATGGAGAAGGTGAAACCAGAGGTTGAGAAGCTGGCCTGGGCCAAGCAGGAGGTACGAGCCCACGGATGGGCGAAGGTAGAATAATGCAGGAGCAATTATCGAGAGCAACGCAGGACACAGTTGCCGAGGAAGCCCGTAATAATCTCAAAGAAAAAACTCTCCTCTCTGAAGATTACTTCGCTTATGCTCGTAATGACAGGGGTATGAAAATGTCGCAGAAGCACTAAAATGCTAAATCGGGTAGAGTACGCTATATAATACAGGTTAAATTAACTGTGCTTTTTTATTTTTCACCATCCCCCTTATTTTCATCGCCCAGGAATACAGTCATTTTTTCAGCATACTGCACCTTCTCAGGCTGAACTAACGAATGATGAATCCCTGTATGCGTGTTATGGCTATAAAGGATAAAAATGAAAATTAACTCACTTCCTTTTTCCACCGTATCTATACCTTCTCCCTGGTTTTGGGCAACACCTTCTTTTCCCTGGTAACAATGTCAATCATAGGTATAACCAGAACAAATCAACCTTTGTTTTTATATCTCAACCAGTTCTTATATATTCC
>JAUVGM010000025.1 GCA_030593785.1 Gammaproteobacteria bacterium
AACGACGCTAAGAAATTTGGGTATTAAAAGAGATATTCCTCCATATCCTTCTATGCTATTGGGTGCAGTAACAATGACGCCACTGGAAATTACGCAAATGTATCAGACTTTATCCGGGGAAGGTTTTATTACGCCATTACATACCATTCGAAAAGTTATGACAGCAAAAGGGGAACCATTAAAACATTACCCTGTAAAAATTAAACAAGGTGTTGATGAAACATCTGTAAGGATTATAAACAGTGCTTTGCATGAAGTGACTCGGCATGGAACAGCTCGATCATTACAGTGGCGTTTACCAAAAGGGCTAAAAGTTTCTGGTAAAACAGGCACAACTAATAATACACGCGATAGCTGGTTTGCCGGTTTTAGTGGTGAACATTTAATTGTGACCTGGTTAGGTACAGATGATAACAAGTCAACAGGGTTAACCGGTTCAAGTGGGGCATTACCCATTTGGTCAGACATTATGAAAAGAATCAGAACACGACCTTTTTCTTTTGCATATGATGATGAACTTGAATACCATCACGTTGAAGCAAAGCAAGGGCTGCTTGTTGATGAAGATTGTTCCACCGCGGCTTATCTTGCCTTTAGAAAAAATAATGCGCCAGAAGAATATGGTTCTTGTCTAAATTAAAGTTGATTGGAAAGTGAAACTGCTACATGAATAAAATTAAACTCTTTTTTATCCGAATTCTGCTAATAACTTTTGCAGTATCTCTCACTGCTTGTC
Organism: Gammaproteobacteria bacterium; assembly: GCA_030593785.1. Taxonomy (GTDB): domain Bacteria; phylum Pseudomonadota; class Gammaproteobacteria; order UBA6429; family Thiohalophilaceae; genus JAGLTQ01. The sequence continues at coordinate 737 of JAUVGM010000025.1, forward strand.
AGGCACCTAAAGATAAAACGCCGGGTTGGACATCTGCTTCAGGAGAGGTTCGTCCCGGGCCAAAAACAGGAAAAGCGGTTTTAGCATTACTGGGTAAATCAAGACAAGCAAGTACAAAAGGCTCGTTAAGCACGGCCGAAAGTTATCTTGAAAGAGCATTACGAATTGAGCCAAAGAATCCTACATTGTGGTTATATATGGCAAAACTACGTCTTTATGCTGGGAAATCCAAAGAAGCAATCAACCTTGCTAAAAAAGCCATGGCCTTATCTTCCAGAGGTGGTACGGCAAGTCGAACTAGTCGACGCACATTACAGGCGGATTGTTGGCGAGTCATTGCCCACGCACAGCAAAAAATGGGTAATTCTAGAAAAGCACAAAAGGCGCAAGCTGAAGCAAATTCACTAAGTCATTAATATTACTCATTTTATAGCCATTAATTATTGAAAGTTAAAGCAATATCTACTTCAGTAATTTCCACGCGAGACGCTAATTGGATAAACTAGCGTATAAATTCAGGTATGTCTTTAGTTTAGGATAAATGGGATAAGACGGTGTCACTATATTCAGTCGATAAATTGATTTCAGAAGCGCGCCGCATCGCTGCAGAGTATCGTCGTGCCACAGGAAAACCTCTTGGCATTAGTGCAGAAATTGCTGCTCATGATGCCTGTACATATCTAGAACTTGAAGCTCATGAAGATGCCGTTGGTTATGATGCAATCGGTTTAAAGGGGGAACGCAAAGGGTGTCGTTTTCAAATTAAAGGCCGGGCAATTTTTGACGAGAAAAAAGGCGGCCAACGATTAGGGCAAATTAAAACGGAACAGAATTGGGATAAGATTTTGTTAGTTTTAATGAATGAAGATTTTGAAACAACTGAAATCTATGAAGCTTCTCGTGAAAATATGCTTGAAGAACTCGGTGAGGCCGGTTCAAGTAATCGGAAAAAACGTGGCGCCATGTCTGTGGCCCGATTCAAACATTTAGCTCAACTAGTCTGGAACAGGGAAGAGGGTTTAATAGTAGACGAAGTGTGGGATAATCAAGCCAACAATACTTAGTCCTTTGCACAAATGCTGCGAAGCTAGATTACTGCGTTAAAACCTCTTCTAAATGCTCATGTACTAACCGTACACTCCGCTTTTTCATCGGTTTCGCCTTGTTCTCTAACTTCTCGCTATTTGTGAAAAGGACTATGATTTTTTTAATATAATAACGAGCTATCCCTTGCAACAATCTGATGTATCTCACCTTCTAGGCGAAGATGGGCCTTTTTCAAAACTGGTTCCAGGCTTTGCTGCGCGTCAACAACAACAAGAAATGGCAGAGTGTGTCGCTGAAGCGATTGAAAAAGGAAATCATTTAATTGCAGAGGCGGGAACTGGAACAGGTAAAACATTTGCATACCTGGTTCCAGCCTTATTGAGTCAATCGAAAGTTTTAATTTCAACCGGTACTAAAAATCTTCAGGATCAACTTTTCCATAAAGATTTACCTATTGTAAGAAAAGCCCTGGCTGTGCCTGCAACAGTTGCATTGTTAAAAGGTCGGGCTAATTATCTTTGTTTACATCGTTTAGATTTAGCTGAACAGGAAGGTCGTTTTCGTACTCCTGAAATGGCGAACAGTGTTATTAATATACGAGAATGGGCTGCACAAACATCAAGTGGTGACATTGCGGAAATGACGACTATCTCAGAAGACGATATGATTTGGTCAAGCGTTACTTCTACCTCTGATAATTGTCTGGGTTCAGATTGTCATTATTTTGAAAATTGTCATGTGATTGATGCACGCCGGCATGCACAAGAAGCCGATGTTGTGGTAATAAATCACCATTTATTATTTGCAGATATGATGCTCCGTGAAGAAGGTTTTGCTGAACTACTACCACAAGCTGACGCTATAATAATAGATGAAGCGCATCAATTAGCCGATGTAGCATCTTCATTCTTTGGAGAATCAATAAGTGGTAATCAGTTGCTTGAACTTGCTCGTGATAGTGAAGCTGAATATGTAACCGAGATAAATGAAGACCCAAACTTTATTCGTATAGCCTCAGTATTACAAAAACTAACTCAGGATTTACGTTTGTCTTTTGGTGTAGAACAACGTCGTGCAGATTGGCAAAGCATTGCGCACGATAAAGAGTTTAAAAAATCAGTACTGGCGGTAGCAGAGCAATTAAATGAACTTGAGAAGCAACTAGTCCCTTTAGCTGAACGAAGCAAAGGTCTCGAAAGTTGTTATGAACGTTGTGTTGAACTACGTTCACGTTTTACAAAACTTACTACTGATGTTCCTGATGATCATATTCACTGGTTTGAAACGCATAAACGCAGTTTTGTATTACACATTACCCCATTTGATATTAGTGATATATTTCATTCGCAAATGCAAACAATGAATGTTGTATGGATGTTTACATCCGCAACCTTAACAGTTGCAAATAACTTTGAGCATTTTAAGCAGCGCTTAGGAATTGAAACGGATAATACTGCCGTCTGGGATAGCCCGTTTAATTATAGTAAACAAGCTGTCATGTATGTTCCTGAATCCTTGCCCGATCCTACAACACCGGAATATACAGAAGCAGTTGTTGAAAAAGCGTTACCCATTATTGAAGCATGTCAGGGTGGCGTATTTTTTCTTTTCACAAGTCATAAAGCTTTACAACAGGCTGCTGATTTATTGGATGGTGAAATTGATGTACCGCTCATGGTGCAAGGTGATAAACCGCGAGATATTCTGCTTAGTGAATTCAGGAATCATGGTAACGCAGTTTTATTAGGCACCAGTAGTTTTTGGGAAGGGGTGGATGTACGAGGGGAGGCACTAACCTGCGTGATTATAGATAAACTACCGTTTGCTTCTCCTGGCGATCCTGTTCTTAAAGCAAGAATTGATAACATGCGAAAAAATGGTGGAAATCCATTTATCGATTTTCAATTACCAACTGCGGTTATCACTCTTAAGCAGGGAGCAGGGCGTTTGATTCGAGATGTTAACGATCGAGGTGTTTTAATGTTGTGTGATCCGCGTTTAATCACAAAATCTTATGGGAAAACATTCATTGATAGCTTGCCAGCGATGATGAAAACCCGAAACCAGGAGAAAGTCGTTGGCTTTCTTAAAGTAAAATCTTCTTAATTAACCTTTTCTAATCTTCGCTTTTGAAATGTTAAATCCGTCACATAAAATGTTAAATCCTGTGACATTTCACTCAATTTTATATATTGTATTTCACCTTCAGAAAATATAGGTGTCTACCCTATGTTTTTACAATAAAAATTATAAGCTTTTGAAATCATTGAATAATTTGCATCGTATGATGTGTCTAAATCTAATGTTAAGACTCTGTCATATTTAGGTGACAGCAATTGTGAAGTTAAACAGTAAAAGGGTAATAATGAAGTGGCCTATTTAACGCAATATTCAAGCAGTGTTCCCGTCATTAAATTCAATATCGATCAATCACTTATGACGATCGGTCAAAATTTTGATATGGATATATGTGTGCCTGAAGACGGCATTTCTGAAAGCCATGCTACTGTTGAAGCAATTAAAGAAGAACAATCATACCGTTTTATTATTAAATCTAATGCTGATGAACCTTTATTAGAGCTCAATGGCGCAGCCGTTTCCAATGCAGAGCTAAAAGACAACGATTGGATCACTATTGGTGGTGTAGAATTTCAATTCACTGATGATGGTGTTAATGAAATTAAAGAAATGACTAAACCTGTAGCAACAGCGCCCACACTTGCTATAGTAGAACCTACCGAGTTGCCTGTCGATAAAAAGGATGTAAGTTCAGGCACAGTCAAATTAAATAAATCAAAACCAATGTCGACTAAAGAGTATGTTGCTAAAAGTCGATATAGCCGTCGCCGCCTAGCCTTCTAAATAAACCCTTTTACCTCAACCTTCCAAAATCAATATACTAAGTAGTAGCGGTGTAGCACTGCACTGTGTATGCTATTGCCTTCTTTTTACCTAGCGATCGCTAATGAAAATTCTTGCTATAGATACCGCAACTGAAGCCTGTTCAGTTGCATTATATGATGATGGAAAGTCTCATGAAATTTATGAAATTATTCCTCGTCAGCATACAGAGCGTGTATTACCGATGGTAGACGAATTGCTAGGAAATGCAGGTATATCATTATCAGCTCTTGATGCAGTGGCATTTGATTGTGGCCCAGGTTCTTTTACCGGGGTTCGTGTCGCTACAAGTGTTACTCAAGGACTTGCATTTAGTGCGGATTTGCCAGTAATTCCTGTTTCTAGCCTTGCTGCTCTTGCTCAACTTGCTTATAGAGAAGAGAATAAAGAAAATGTACTGAGTGCAATAGATGCTCGAATGAATGAAATGTATTGGGCTTGTTATCAACTTGAAGCCGGTATAATGAAATTACTTGATACGGAAAAGGTGAGTCCTGTTTCCAAGGTAGAAAAAGAAGGGCCATGGCACTGTCTGGGTAGTGGATGGGATACTTTTAAAGTTGAACTAGCCCAGTCAAAACATGTCAATGTAACAAGCTCTAAACTTGAGTGCTTTCCACATGCACAGGATATTGCAGTTTTAGCAGCGGATTTATACAAGCAAGGTAAGATGGTCAGTGCAGAAGATGCGATTCCAACGTATGTTCGAGATGAAGTAACCTGGAAAAAAATTAAAGATCAGTAATTTGTTAGAAATAACCTATTTTGATAATCATATTTGAGGTGAACAAAGTGTTTAAGTTGCTAAGTTTTTTATTATTATTACCTATAACAACATTAATAGCAGAACCACAGCTCGTTAAAAAACCTGTAACGACAACCTCCACACTTAAAGTAAACCCACTTGTTTATGACAGAACAGTTTCAGCTGGAATGGATGAAGTTTATAAAAGTGTTTTTACCACATTAGAAAATAATAGTTATTTCGTTATAGCCGAACCGAATATAGGTAAAAACTTATCTCACTTCGCAAAGCGTTGGGGAGATGACTACAATAAAAATAAGTTAGATAGTATTCGTAGTATGGTTTTTTGTAATGGCTGGTATGCAAATAAAATCAGTAATATAGATCCAAGTATGCTGGCTATATGTCCATTACATATTTCATTGTACAGCAAGAATAATAAAACGCATATTTTATTTGTACGTCCCGGAAAAATTGCAGCTGCAAGTAAGGCTCATAAAGTTGCAAAAGAACTTGAGGATGATGTTATTCGTACAATAGAAATAGCAATTTCTAATTTTTAGAATCTACATTTAACTTTTTTCTGTTTTTTACAATGTTGAGCAATTGCTTGCTTAACTTAGTTGTTTTAGTGTTTGAGTTTAAGCTATATAAATCAGATGATAACTCAGATATAAATTCTTCAAAGCTATTACTTACCTGATATTTATTTTTCCATAAATTAGCCCACTGGCTTATTGTTGTGTTTTCAGGCCAGTATTCAGCCTCTGCCATTAGAATGATGGATTCTCTGGTTTCCTTAATATCATTATTATCATGCAGTTTCTCAATGGCCTGTGCACGTTTGTTATGTGAATAAATATACCTTTGCCATACTTCGTAAATTTTTCTGCCGATATAAAATAACATAAAAATTATAGCTAAAGATAAAAAGCTTCGCCAAATAACACTTAAAACAAAAACATCTTCTGAGTGGTGAATTATTGTTTTAAGTTTTGCATCATCAGGATCGAAATATTGTATTTCTATTTTGGGTAGTGTTACAAAACCGCTTTGTAGAGCTTTAAAGGGTATAGAATAGTTTACCGTGCTGAATAAAGTGCTATCGGTTGCTTTAGTACTGCGTTCTGAATTAATCGGTAAAAACCTAACTTGCTTATTTGATTTAATTTGCCTTAACACTGGAGGTAGATTATAAGCGTTATTAAGTGCGCCGTTAATGCTGAGTTCCCAATAAGAGAGGGAGTTTGTTTGTAAAATATTTCTATTAACAGAGACGCTTTTTATCGTTACCTTACCAACAGGAATAGTTGGGGGCAAGTAGGAGGGTAGGGCTTTAATGTTTAATGTTTTTATTGGTAAGTAAAACCGTTTTCTGGAAACACCACTAATACTGTAAGTAACAGGTGGAAGTTCTAATTTAAGAGCGCCACTTTTAATGGCAGATAGAGCCCAGCCAATTTGTAAAAGATATGTTCCGTCTGTGTTTTTACTACGTTTAAAATTTAGTGCAGTATTTTCAAATCCATCTATGTCTGTATCCCCTTTAACTGATAAGCGTGCAGAAGACTCTGTTGAGATAAAGGCAACTTGAATAATTAATTGTTGCCTTTCATAAGGTGAAATTGTAGAAAAGGTTGCTTTAGGAACGCTAATCTTTCCTTGTTTAACATGAATGGTTTTCTTTTGACTTTGTGCATCATTAATTGTTAACCCAGGTATTATCAGCTTACCAATGTGGCGCGGATAGAGTTTTAATTTTAATATTTGTACTGATTTTCCTGGCCAGCGTTTGTCACTTGTGTCATTGATCACGTAGTCAGCAACCACTCCAAAATCATTGTTTAATGGATTTAGTTTTACATTGGTGATTTTAGATTTAAGGGAAATACCATATAACTCTGCTCGTATTGGCCGACCAAGTATACTTTCTGATTTATCAACAAATAACATTAGTTGTGTGTTATCAATATCTTTACCAGCAAGACAGGTGTTATTAATTAATGAAATTAATAAAATAGACAGGTATTTTAGGCTAATATTTACCATGGTTTAACACCGGGTATTGTCTTTGCTTTTTCAACGGGAGCAGGGAAACCTTCTTCAATTTCAAATAATCGCTTCCACAATAAATGTTGGGAGTCATCTATTGTATTTAAATACTGCTGGGCTTGTAATAGTGAAATATTATTGTTTTTTCTATAGCTTGATTGCGTATTTTGTAAAATCCCCTGATCAGCTAATTCAATATTATGTAATCCGGATAGTAATAGCTTTTTGATACTATCCTCATCTAAATTGGGCAATTTTGGTAAAGGGATATTTTGCTGCAACCCGCTAGTACCCTCACCAAGAGATACCGAGGTGTTTTCATTAATCTCAACACCACTAGCAATAGTAGCTGAACGTGGGCCTGTTCCTTGTCGTGAAGATAAGATGTTCTTTTCTTTTTCCTTTATTCTTAACTCAATGTTTGCCTTTAATATTTTGCTGACTTTTAAGTTGTATAAACTGGCTTTATCTTCAGGTCTATAACGCAATACATCCTTGTAAGTGGTTATGGCGGTTGTAAAATTACCTGTTCTGAAATAACTATTAGCAAGGTTGTACAAGGTAGTGACACGTTGCGAGTCGTTTTTTGCACTCAATAGAGCAAAAGTGAATTGTGGTATAGCTTTATGATAGTGTCCTATCTTATATAAGCTATTAGCCTGTCCCAGATAACTGTTATAGCCCTTTATATTTTGATAAAGCTTTGCTGCATCAGAATAGTGTTCTTTTTGGTATGCACGATAAGCAGCTTGTTCGTCTGTTTGTCCAGATTCAAGTGCATAAACATCATTTTCAGGATATGAGAACATACATATTGAAACCAGAAAAAGGGTAGCAATATTTTTCTTTTTAATTTTGAAAGTGTTTAACGAAAATATAAAGAGAAAAACTGATGTTATAAGAAAGAAGGGGAAAAGTTCATTCCAGAGGATTTGTTTTTCTTCGTTTTTATTCGTAATGGAGTTGTGATTTGTTATCCCTTTATCAAAAAGAATGGACCAATCGCTGTCATCATTATATACCGGGCTATATTTACCATTAGATTTGTTAGCAAGTTTACGTAAATTATCTTCATTCATTCTTGATATTACGTGTTGTTGATTATATTGCAGCCATGTTCCATCTTTCATTTGTACAGCTTCACCCTCAGGAGTGCCTGCTCCAAGTACAAAGATCGGTGTAGCCTGATCATTCAGGCTTGTTAATTGTTCATCTGTAAATGATTCGAAGTCACCATCGGTTATTAAAACAATGACTGATTTTCCTTTGGTTTTTGAGAGTTCTTTTTTAGCAAGTAGCAATGCTTCAAATGGTTTACTCCCTGTCGTTGGGAACTTCAACTGATCAAGTGTTTCAATATACGTTTTTAGAGTCTCATGATCAGATGTTATTGGTACATAGAGATGAGGTCTTGCAGAAAAAACAGTAATTCCAATGCGATGAGCATGTGCTTTTTCTAATAATTCATAGATTTCTAATTTACTACGACGTAAGCGGTTTGGAGTAATATCTCTTGCCTGCATTGATGCTGAAAGATCAACTACCAACATAATATTAACACCAAGAAGTTGATTTTTATCAACGTGACTTAGTGGTAAACGTGGTCCGGCAAGTGCGATTGAGAACAATAACCAGGCAAACAAGTAAGCTGTATTTTTACTAAAGGCTTTTATTGTGAATACATTACTTGCAGGCCAGACGACCCATGGTTGCAACTTTTTCTCAGCATAGAGTGTGAGGTTGTTCTTTTGAATAAGCTTTTTTACAAATAGAATGATAATGGGTTGCAGAGCAAGAAGTAACCAAAGAGGTTCTCGCCATGAGATGTTCTGTAAGTGTAATAGTGAACTCATTTTTTTGCGAGCCGATGCTGAATCAGTGCTGCCTTAAATAGACTTACGAGTTGTTGAAGGCTAAATATGATGAATGCAGTAATTAAAAACCAATAATAAAGTTCTTCCCGATAATATTGTGGCTCCACTTTGCGTTTATTTGTTTCATGTAAATTAATCGCTTGAATAGCATTTTGTAAAGCGCTTGGATTGATAGCATGATAACTTTTCGCACCAGTAATCGAAGAAATACGCTCGAGTAAATCAAGATCAACGGGGGAATAAAGCAAACCACTTTGACGGATCTCTTCAGCTGCAAGATTCGTTGCCCCAATGGCTATTGTATACAGTGGAAGTTTTGCATTTTTAGCAAGTTCTGCAGCAATGAGCGGATCAATATTACCTGTGGGCTGATCAGCATCAGTCAATAGAACAAGAACTCTCTTCCGATTAATCTCACCTGATTGATTATGTTTTTTTGTTGCCTGTTTTACAGCTAATGCAATGGCATCACCAATAGCATTGAAACGACCTGCAACAGTCGCTTGTACTCTGGATAACATTCTTTGCAGTAAGTATTGGTCTGAAGTGAGAGGGACGAGTGTATACGCTTGATCACCGAAAACAATAATACTCATTTTCTCGCCCTTAAGGTTTTCAATAAAATTATCTAACACACCTTTTAATAAGCTCATGCGATCAATGCGTTCACCATTTAGAATGTAGTCACGCAAGATCATCGAGACAGAAGCATCTACGATAAAAATAATATCGCGTTCTTGAGGTGGCTCAGGTAATTTTTCACCAATTCTAATTGGCTGTGAAAGCCCAAGTACAAGAAAGGAAAAAATAACTAAATAGAGAACGTTAAAGTTTGATTTTTTGTTCCCGGAAATACTTTTCGTTTGTAATATACTGACAAGAGGATGTATTAGCGTTTTCTTTGAAGAGCAATCATATAAGCTGGCAGCTGAAATATTTACGATATATTTATTACGGAATATTATCAATGTAATATTAATTGCTATAAATAAAGGTATCAGCCATAACCATTGCGGCTGGCTTAATTCAATACTGTTCCAGTTTTGAATTGTTGATAGGAAATCATTCATGGCCATATCTTCAGCCAGTAAAGAGTGTCGTCGAATAGAGCGTTTAATTCTGCAGGTGATTTTTTATTTTTACTATATCGCAAATCTGATATTGTTTTTGTAAATAGTTCCCAATCTTGTCTATATGCGTTAAGACGAACGGGTAAGTTTGTATCTGTATTAATTTGATTGAGTTTTAACCCTTGACGAAGAATGGAGCAAAGTTGGTATACTGCATCGTGTTCGTCCAGTTTTTTTTGTAAAAAATCAGCATGTATTTTTTTGATCTTGCGCTTTGCTATTCCCTTGGCTGAATAAAATAAGAGCCAGACAGTGTAAAGCAGAAGACTTACAACTAGCAGGCTAAATAATGATAGCAAGGTTAATTCTAATGAGCTGAGCGCAGGGAGTGCTAGTGGTTGGATGTCGTATATCCCATCTATTATGTTTAATGATATAGATTCATTATTCATATTTAAATTACAACCATGTTTTCTATAGCGTCATCTGTTGTAGAAATAATTTGATAAGGGATTGATATGTTTTCAAACAATATTTTTATTGATGAAAAATATTCATTTGACTTGAGTTTATAATGGTTTTGTTCGATTAATGAATTTGTATCAATATCGGTATATTTATTTGCCTTTATATCTTTTAGTTTGAGCATTCCTGATTTCGGTAAATTTATTTCAGCAGGATCTGTTATATGTATCGCATATACCTGATGTGCTGTTGTAAGTTGTAACAATGTCGATTGAGTCTTTTCATTTATATCGTGAAAATCACTAATAAGATAAATAGTAGAACCTAAAGTTAATACTTCATTGAGTATGCGGAGTACATCATTGAGTTTAGGTTCCTGATTATCCTGTTTATTAAATACTGGTGAAGCAGGTCGAGCAGCCTGGTGAATAAAGTCAAAAATAGCTTGCTTGTTGTTGTTTTCTTTAAACCATTGCAACTCTTTATCCAGAATAAGTCCTCCGACTGAAAAATTATTTTCTTGCGCTATGAATGCTGCAATGGCAGCTGTACGTGCAACCTGGGTAATTTTAAGACGTTGTTTTGTCCCAAAACGCATGGAGTTACGACGGTCGACAAGTATAAAAACACCGGGTTGTCTTTCTTCACGAAAAACCTTCATATATTGTTGGCCGGTTCGTGCAGTTAATTGCCAATTCATATAACGCGGGTCATCGCCCGGTTGATAATGTCGACTTTCTTCATAATCCATTCCATGGCCACGGTATATGGAGCGTATATCCCCCATTTGTCGTGATGCTGTGTCATGTTTATAAGAAGGAGATTTGTTGTTACTTTTTACTCGATGTAATAAATCAAGAATTTCATCATTATTCATTAATGCTTTATTAAATCGTTTATCTGTCTTTATGAAAGACTGCTGACCGATTTGTTTTAATTGTTGAATGAGATTGAGCACTGATGAGATATGTATCTTAAGGAATGGGTATTTCTGATAAGAGGTGTTGAATAATGTCATCTGCTGAAATATTCGCAGCCAGTGCAGAATAGTCCAGAATAAGACGATGTCTTAGTACATCCGGTGCAACTTCTAAAATATCTTCCGGGATAACATGATCTCGGCCTGCTAAGTACGCAAGGGCACTGGAAGCTCGTAATAGTGCTATGGAGGCACGGGGCGAGGCGCCTGCAATTAAAATGTTTCCCCAATCTTTATGCCATTTTTCCAGGCTACGTGTTGCAGTAACAATCGTTACAATATATTTTTCGAGCATTTCATCAACATGAATATCTGCAACTTCACGTCGGGCTGCTAATACTGTTTCTGGGGTAATAGGTGATTCAATAGTTTCTTTATCTTCACCGTAATGATGTTTACGATCAAGTTTGAGAATTTCCAGTTCTTCTTCCGGTGTTGGATAGTCAAGTTTTATATGTAACAAAAAACGATCTAATTGAGCTTCAGGCAAAGGGTACGTGCCTGATTGTTCCAGAGGGTTTTGTGTTGCCATTACAACAAACAAGTCGGGTAGTGATCGTGTTACACCTCCGACAGTAACCTGGTGTTCTGCCATGGCCTCTAATAAAGCAGACTGAACTTTTGGTGGAGCACGGTTAATCTCATCGGCTAATACGATTTCGTGGAAAATAGGTCCTTTAACAAATTTAAACTGATGAGCTTCCGGATCAAAAATATCAATACCGGTTAAGTCACCAGGCATTAAATCGGGTGTAAATTGAATGCGTTGAAATCCTGCATGTACACCACTTGCCAACGTATTAACAGCAGTAGTTTTTGCTAATCCTGGTGCTCCTTCGAGTAATACATGGCCACCGGTTAATAAGCTGATTAACAAACGGTCGAGCAATTTTTTTTGCCCAATAATTAGTTGCTCAAGGTGAGTGCGTAGTTTTAGAAATTCAGTTTGCGTTTGCATATTAGTTATTGCTTTATTTTAATAAATTGAAAAGTATTTTTTCGTATACATTCGATAAAGTAT
>JAUVGM010000199.1 GCA_030593785.1 Gammaproteobacteria bacterium
GCGGATGAATACGATACGGCTTTCTTTGATAAGCGTTCCAAATTTGTTCACTATCACCCCCGAACGTTAATCTTAAATAATCTTGAATATGATCATGCTGATATTTTCCCAAATATCGAAGCAATACAAACTCAGTTCCATCACTTGTTGCGCACCGTGCCTGCGAATGGTTTAGTCATTAGTCACGCTGATGAACCGTATTTAGATCAAACGATCGAGAAAGGTTGCTGGACACCTATTGAGTATTTTTCTGGTAAGCAAACAAAACATTGGCAGATTAATCCTGTTACAGAAGATGGGCTTGAATTTGATGTGTTGTTTGATGCCAAAAAGGTCGCTAGCGCAAAGTGGTCTATGCTTGGCGAGCATAATATGCAAAATGCATTAGCTGCGATTGCAGCGGCAAGACATGTTGGTGTTCCGGCAGAACTTTCTGTCGAGAGCTTAAGTACTTTTAAAGGCATTAAACGTCGAATGGAAGTGCGGGGTGTTGTCAATAATATTACGCTTTATGATGATTTTGCACATCATCCTACGGCGATTCAACTAACATTAGATGGTTTGCGTAAAAATGTTGGTAAAAAAAGAATTTTTGCTATTCTTGAGCCGCGCTCAAACACCATGAAAATGGGTGTACATAAAGATAGTCTGGCTGACTCATTGAGTCTTGCAGATCATGTTTACCTGTATCAGGCAGATAATTTAGATTGGGATATTGCTGCAGAGTTAAAAAAGAATTCAGGGCCAGTAGAAGTATTTTCATCAACACAAGCTATTATTGATAAGGTGTTAACCGAAGTAAAAATGGATGACCATATTGTTATTATGAGCAATGGTGGTTTTGAAAATATTCATCAGCGAATATTAGATGCATTAAAAAACAAATATAACTAGAGATTACAAAATGGTAATGGCAGAAGAAAAACAAACCCCGGTAATTTTAGCTTTAACAGGTGCATCCGGTGTGCAATATGCCTTACGCTTAATGGAGTGTTTACTTGATACAGGCACTCCCGTTTATTTAATGGTTTCCAAAGCCGCACAAATTGTTTTATCAATGGAAACAGAATTAAAAGTTCCGGCAAAATCAGCCGAGATGGCGCGTTTTTTCACTGAGCTTTACAAGGCTAAAACAGGTCAATTAGTGGTTTTTAGTCAGGAACAATGGACTGCGCCAATTGCGAGTGGATCACATAAAGCACAATCAATGGTTGTTTGTCCCTGTACCACAGGTACCCTTGCAGCAATTGCAAATGGGAATAGCGACAACTTACTTGAACGTGCTGCAGATGTGATGCTTAAAGAGAAACGACAACTCATTATGGTGGTGAGAGAGACACCTTTCTCACAGATACATTTAGAAAATATGCTTCGCCTGTCTCAGGCAGGAGCAACAATTATGCCTGCAAATCCAGGGTTTTATCATAAGCCGGAAAAACTGGAAGATATTATTGATTTTATGGTGTCACGCATTCTTGATCATTTAAAAATTGAGCATAGTTTGCTTGCTCGTTGGGGTGAGTAAGTAAAAAAGACTGGGATTTTTAATAATTTGTGCCACACTTAATTGATATTATTTAAAATCAGATGATTTAATCGTGTTGTCATGGCTATAAAAATGTTGATGGAACCCACTAAAGCATGGACGTCATAGAAAAAATAAAAATACCCTTGTTTCCGCTTAATGCTGTGTTATTTCCTGGTGGAGCCTTGCCGTTGCGCATATTTGAACCACGTTACCTGGATATGATTAGCCAATGTATGAAGTCAGAAGGAAAAATTGGTGTTGTCTTAATTGAAAAAGGCAATGAAGCCGGTAAGGCAGCAAAAGCGCATGATGTTGGGACTATTAGCTACATATCTTATTTTCATAAACGAACTGACGGTATGTTAGGTATCACTTTAACGGGGGAACAACGTTTTCGAGTGTTATCAACTGATATTAAACCAAACCAGTTAACTTTTGCTGAGATTGAGTTATTACCAACTATAGAAGTATCAAAAAATGAGTATGATGCTGAACAGTTAACTAAACTGTTAAAGCAAATTATTGCTCAACTTGAACCACCTTATACGACAATGAAAAAATATTATGATGACCTGGACTGGGTAACGGGACGTCTTATTGAATTATTGCCATTACAACTCAATGACAAACAAAATATGCTGGTGATGGCTGATGTAGATGAAAGAATAAATTACCTTCATCCCTTATTAGTTTCTATGGAAATGATCTAGCTTGCTCTTACCCGTCATTGCCACGCATGTGGGAATCCAAAGATTGTAAGTTTGAATATAGTTTTCTGGATACCCGCTTTCGCGGGTATGACGATCATTTTCAACTATTGCTCGACATTCTCGCGTATGCGGGAATCCATAATAACTTATAAAGTAAAAAAAACTTTCTCAGCAGCATCTAATGTATTTGCAATGTCATCGTCACTGTGCGCGCTTGAAACAAAACCGGTTTCGTATGCAGAAGGTGCAAGATAAATACCTTCTTTAAGCATGCCATGGTAAAACTTTTTAAAGCGTTCAGCATCACAAGCACTAACTTGTTCAAATGTCGTAATATTCTTTTCTTCAGTGAAGAAAAAACCAAACATGGCACCGGCTTGATTTGTTGTTAAAGCTATATTGGTTTTGGCCGCACGTTCTTCCAAACCTTTAACTAATTTCTCAGTTTGTCTGGTTAATGTTTCATAAAAACCATCTTGTGAAATTATATTTAAGGTTGTGAGGCCAGCGGCCATGGCAACAGGGTTACCGGATAATGTGCCAGCTTGATAAACCGGACCCAGCGGAGCAATTTGTTCCATGATTTCACGTTTGCCGCCAAAGGCACCCACAGGCATGCCTCCACCAATTACTTTACCTAACGTTGTCAGGTCTGGTTTTATATTGTAAAAACCCTGTGCTCCACCGAGGGAAACACGAAATCCTGTCATCACTTCGTCAAGGATAAGTACACTGCCGTACTCATCACAAACTTCACGTAAGCCTTCAAGAAATCCTGGTACAGGTGGAATACAATTCATATTGCCGGCAACGGGTTCGACAATGATGCAGGCAATTTGATCCCCGATTTCTTTAAATGTTTTTCTAACATCTTCAATATTGTTATAACTTAAAGTGATAGTAAGTTCTGCCAATGCCGCAGGAACACCAGGGGAGGTAGGTACACCTAAGGTTAATGCACCTGAGCCTGCTTTCACTAATAATGAATCTGAGTGACCGTGGTAACACCCTTCAAATTTAACAATTTTGTCGCGACCGGTATAACCACGTGCTAAACGCAATGCACTCATTGTTGCTTCTGTACCAGAGCTCACCATTCGAACCATGTCCATTGATGGTACGAGCTCACAAACTTTATCTGCCATTTGAGTTTCAAGTTCAGTAGGTGCACCAAAACTAAGTCCCTTTTGCATTGTTTCCTGCACGTTTTTTAAAACGTCATCATGTGCATGGCCAACAATCATGGGGCCCCACGAGCCGACATAATCTATATATTGGTTATTGTCTTCATCATAAACATAAGATCCTTTTGCTTTACTAAAAAACACAGGGTCACCGCCCACGCCTTTGAATGCACGCACAGGTGAATTTACTCCACCAGGTATATGTTTTTGGGCTGCAGTAAAAAGTTCGTTTGAACGGGACATAGTATTTCCTTTGTTTCAGATTAAATAATGGACGAAGTAATTTAATTTCTGTCATTGCGAGCCATGTTCTTATGGCGCGGCAATCTCCTAATTTAAGCTATTCTACTTAGAGATTGCCACGTCACTACGTTTCTCGCAATGACAGGTGTTATTAGTTAATAGTGCGATTATAAGTCAGACACACTATTCAGGTGAATCTATAATTTCAACAAATTGACGTGTTGCCTTTAAAATATCTGTTTGCCCAAATATGCCTTGAATAACAGCAAGCATATCGACACCCTCATTTAGAAGTAATGGGGCAGATTCAGGTGTGATCCCGCCTATAGCGGCAATCGGAACCGTGATTTGTTTTCGAGCTTCACTTAAAAGAGATAACTCGGCATGCGGCGCAGATGCTTTGGTGAGTGAATTAAAAAAGCGACCAAAAGCAACATAATCAGCCCCTTGCTCTTGAGCCGTCTGGGCAAATTCAATTTTATTATTGCAGGTTACGCCAATAATTTTATTCTTACCTAATAGTTTTCGAGCCTGTTGGAGTTGAGTGTCTTTTTGTCCAAGATGAACGCCATCTGCATTAACTTTAATCGCAAGCTCAACATTATCGTTAATAATAAAAATCACATCATGCTCGTTACAAAGCCTGGCAAGAGTGTTTGCTTCTTGTTCTTGCTGTTCGAGAGACGCAGTTTTATTTCTGTATTGCAGTATTTTTATACCACCCAGGATAGCTTGCTCAGCTTTTGCTACAAGATCTGCTCCCATGAGCTCAGGATCTGTTATCGCATAAAGTCCTTTTAAAATTTTATTATTTTTTTTCAAGGTGTTATTTAATCTTCAGCATGTTGCCAATAAAAGCGGTTAGGAATGAGTTGGCCTTTGTCGCTAATTTTAAAGGCATGCTTTAATGTATTCCAGCTATAGTCTTGTGCTTCATTGATTGCATTAAAAGGATCCAGGCCCTGGGCAATGAGCGCAGCAATAGCAGATGCTAGCGTGCAACCTGAACCATGATACTCATTTGGTAAACGATCCCAGCTAAACGTTTCAACATGCCTGCCTTCATAGAACCACATGTTGTCTACATGTTTGCTATCTTCATGAGTGCCAGTTAATAAAACGGCATCACAACCTTGTTCCATTAATTTTAGTCCGCAGGCATTTAGTTCATTTTCATTACTAAGTAAACGAGCCTCTGGACTATTTGGTGTGAGGATTGTTGTGTGAGGTAGTAATAGTTCCTGAATGGCAGCAAGCATGCCGGTTTCTGTCAATTTTGCTCCGCCACCTGCAGCAAGAACAGGATCATAAATAACAGGCAAATCAGGGTTTTCTTTCAGGATAGTACCGATAGCCTCAATAATATTAAGAGAGCCAACCATGCCAATTTTAATTGCCTTTACTGCTACGTCTTCAAGCAATTTACT
>JAUVGM010000003.1 GCA_030593785.1 Gammaproteobacteria bacterium
TATTTAAATATTTTGCGCAGGTTGCGCCGCCAAAGCCACCACCAATAACAATGACATGTCCACTAGTTTTACCCAAAGTGGTTAGTGGATTAAATGTTGCCAGCGCGAAGCCAGCATAACCGGCAGTTTGTAGAAAGTCTCGACGATTGAACATCTTCATAGCAACCTCCTATTTCAAGTTAGCAAAGTAGTCAGCGATGAGTTTTATTTCTTTATCTGTATAACCTTTTGCATGTCGACCCATTACGGTCGATGCACGATATCCAGAACGAAACTCGGTTAATGCCTGATTTATAAAGCGGGCTGATTTACCATTTATACTGGGAATTGCGCCGGGGCTTTTGCCATCAGTGCCATGACAAGCCGAGCAAGAATTGCTCAGCATAGCGCCTTTACTAATACCTGCTGCATACACAGGTGAACTGGATATTAAAATTGTAAGAGACAACGTGATTGGTATTGAATAACGCATAACTCACCTCGCAGGAAAGATATAGTCACACAAAATTAAAAGGATTTAATAAACATAGTTCGAATTAGAAAAAAAACAATGTTTTTTTAATGATTTGGATCAATTAAAGCAATTAAAAAGGCAGAGCCCTTTATTCCCTGACGAATTGGACTGCCCCGTAGCTTTTATTTGTTACATACTAATTAAAGGGGGCATTAAAAGTGTCAGTTACATAAGATACGAAAAGCTATAAATTTTGAATGGGTTTTAATAAAAGAGGATGGAGTGATTTTATACTGAAGTTGCCGTTGTATTATGCGCTAATTTGTCGAGTTGTTTCTTTTTAGTTTCGGAAACATTTCCAGTCACTGCATATGACGAGAGACCTTCAGTAAATCCTTTCACTAGTTTTGAAAAGTTTAGTTTCATTAATGGATACATGATGAATCCTAAGACGCCGGTTAACTTTGCAGATAGTTGGCTGCTCACCTCAGTTGTCGAGTTATCAATTGATTTTATTGTCCATGCGTTTTGTAATTATTTAACAAAACCGGGCATTTTATCGGCGGTCGCAGTCCAAGTAATTTCTCTTAGAGCAGAATTAAAGGGATCGGAGCCGTTTTATATTTTTGCGCGGGCGGCGATGGAACCTACCAACGCATGAATAAAGGTATCCATATGGACTAATCAGCCTGTAGCTGTGATGGTTTATGCCAAAGCCGATTAGCACAGTTTTCTGCATCGCGGAGACGGTTCGTCAAAAAAATTCGCGTGTGTTGCTGCTGTACTGAAGTATCATTCATCCAATGAATAAAGGTGGCGACGTAAATTGAGGTGAGTCCCACTTCTTCAAGGATGCGACGCAGATGGGTTGAGTCTTGTTCAGCGGCTTCCCGAAACCATTGCACAGTTCGGCTAATGCGTAGGATTCCCTGTATTTGCAAATGAAGATGTGCAGGTTCCAATTTGTACCAAAGCATATCCGCAGTTACTTGCCGGTGTGGCGCTAAAGCATCCAGCCAGGCCATGATAATGTGATGTAACTTTGCCGCCATGTCTAATTGTATCATTTCTGGTGCGGCTGCCGCTTTCAGCATGATGCTGTCGGCGCGGTCGAACCATGCTTCAACTAAATCATCTTTTTGTGCGTAATGAATTCGAATATCATCCAGGCTGATATTAAGTTGGTGAGTGATATCCTGTAATCGTAACTGTTCCCATGACTGCTCTTCGGCAAGTTGCAGGGCGGTATTGAGAATAGTAGCGGCAAGTTCTGGCTCAGCATTCATGGCGCAGCCTTCAGAGAGGTTGGTTTTATATCTAATTAATAATAGGACATAAACCAATTAAAGTAATAGGGGCAGACTTAATCTGCCCCGATAAATGAGTCAGTATTTGTTTATTAATCATAAATAAATGGGGTCAGAGCACTTAGGAATCTCTTTGAGTTTTACCTCAGAACTGCTATTGCAGATCATCAGGCGCTACTTCGCTTTGCATAGCTAACATCAATAATTCCTGCCCTCACTTGTTCGTTCTGGTCGCACAATTGTTTCTAAAATAGCTTAATAATAGGGGACAGATCCCAATAAATTTTTTATTTCTTATATTTATATATTTCTGTTTCTGGATGAAAAGCATACCAGGCAAACCAAAATAGCGTGGTGCTAGGTAGCGCTTTATGTTGTGAGTTGTAAATTACTGCACTTTGATTTTCGGCATCAAATTCAATACTCAACCTTTCACCTGAAAAAGTATCTGTAATGATAGATTTATTTTGCTTCGATAATTCTGACATAGGATAAGCTTTATGCAATTTTCCTATTGTTATTCCGAAGACGCGTTCTTTAGGGTGAAATCGAGCGCTGGAATATTTAACCGGAAAGTAAATCGCCTGGTTGATGTCGTATTGACCATACGGGTGTTGAGAGTAGTCTCGTCGATAACCGGTATCAGTGGAGAGTACATCGGTTGTTGGATTGCGTTCTAACCAATTTTTCCATGTGGTGTTTTGCAATACGAGTGAATCTAATTGTGTTCCTTTCATTTTACCGCTAATGGCTTTGCTTAAAATTTGTGACCAGAGTGATTCTGATTCACGGTCGTATAAAAGCATGTCGCTGTTGTAGAGTAACCCCGACACGCCAAACGTATTATCTTTGTGATTCATTTTTGTTTTAAAGGCCATGCCACTACCGCAGAGTGGACAGTAACTAATGATGATGGCTTGTTGTTGAATATTGTCATTCACTATTTCATGATAATTTAGAATTTTTATCGGGTAAGCTCGCGCAATACCCTTATAGACCAAGCCTAGTATTCGATCATTGGGTTTAAGAAAACTAACATTTTTGGCTTTAACAAAATGTGGTTTATCAATAGATGGAATGCCATCTCTCGGTGGGCCGCCATGGTGAATTTGATCAGCGGGAATAAGTGATCCTGTTAAATCAAAACCATTATCGTTTGAAAAGCTGTGTTCTGAAAGCAAGTAGCTAATAATGATGAAGAAAAAAGGATAAAGTATCCATCTTGCCCATCTGCTTTCAATTAGTGTGAAATTTGGTATCGGCATACGTTTCTCCATTAAGATTTTGGATGCCGATGAGGGGTAAGAGTTCAATTTAATAAACAGTAATTAAAGGGAGCGGTTATAGAAATATTTTAAGATTAATATGAGGCCAGCGCTTAGTTGTCTCTACCAGAGAAAATAAAGAATTGACCTCAATATTTTTTTCGTTCTAACATCCATCATCTTCGATTATTACATTACCTGCTACATCATGTTCAGGTTGACCACTTTCATCAGTGACAATAACCCGAGTAAACATCATATTTTCGATACGATTAAAGTTTGTATCTAAAGCATTTTTTACCGTGGTATCGCGTAAGCCATCATAAATCACAATTTTTCCTTGAGTTTCTTTTTTACGCTGATAAGTAGTTGGTTCAAATAAACGGTTTACCTGCCATTTGTCAGCGGTTTCGAATAACGCTACATCAGCGATTGATTCTTCTGCTTGAATTGATCCGCTTAAAATCACAAGGAATAACAGTGTAATAATAGAAATAGAATTATTTAATGGGTTATGTTGTGTAGTTGATTGCATGATCCTTCTCCTGTGACTATGTTTATAAAGTGTTTCTCGTTGTTCTGTTGCATGTCTAGAAACATAGCTGCATTGGGCTAAATCTTTGCGGTGATTAGAAGATGAATAACCGACGTTTATCCGACGTTTAAATGTTGATAGTAAAATTGATACGGCCAACAGGGATGGACATTCATGACAGATAAAGGTGTCAGTAAAAATGTGGATTTAAGTCAGCCTTTTATGGTTGGTGAGTGGTTGGTCGAACCGGCCATAGAGCGCATTAGTAAAGGCCATCTGGAAGCAAAGCTTGAGCCACGGGTAATGGATTTGCTGGTTTGCCTCTCGAGTAAAGGCGGGGAGGTGATAACCAGGGAAGAGTTGGAATCTAAGGTTTGGGTTGGCATGGTGGTGGGGTACGATGCCTTGACCAGTGCGATGATTAAATTACGAAAAGCATTCCATGATGACTCTAAACATCCAAAAATTATTCAAACTGTTTCTAAACGGGGGTATCGGCTGATTGTTGAGGTCGCTCCTGTTAATTCTGCAACACCAACTGGCATTCTTCATTCTCCTATCATAGGAAAAACTAATATCAATCCGTTACGGTTAGGATTATGGGCTGGGATAGGTATTATTTTTTCAGGATTAATTTATTTTAGCAGTAGTGCGGTTCAATCTCCCATTATTCAGACTGATCATGTGGGAATTCCTTCTATTATCGTACTGCCTTTTTTAAACATGGCTGATGATCCTGAGCAGTCGTATTTTTCTGATGGTATTACTGAAGATATCATTACAGATTTATCTCGCATTTCGAAACTTAATGTTATGGCACGGAATACGTCTTTTAGTTACAAAGGACAGGTTATAAACCCTAAAAATATAGGAAAAGAGTTAAAGGTTCAGTACTTACTGGAAGGCAGTATTCGAAAATCGGGGGATAAATTAAGAGTTAATGCACAACTAATAGATACAGTTAATGGCTATCAAGTTTGGTCAGATCGTTATGATCGAAAGTTAGTGGAAGTATTTGCTGTTCAAGATGAATTAACTCGCAATATAGTTAATGCACTTGCAATACAACTTACGGAACAAGAAGAGACTAGCCTGGCTCGCGTTTCTACCAATAATTTTCAAGCCTATGAGCATTTTTTACTGGGACAAAAATTTGCGAGAGAGAGGACGCGCGAAGGATTTTCTCAGGCAGAGGCTGAATTTAAAGAGGCAATAAAATTAGATCCATCCTATGCACGTTCGTATGGCGCTTTAGCCGTTGTCATAATGAGAATGTATACGAATGCCTGGACTGATTCGCCAGTAGAAAGTCGGGATCGCGCCCTGGAGATGGCAAAAAAAGCAGTTGCCCTGAATGACTCATTACCACAGGTATACTGGGCACTAGGATTTGTCCATCTTTACCGCAATGAATATATTCAGGCCGAAAAAGCCGTTGAAAAGGCAACGGCGATAGCTCCGAGTTATGCAGATGGATATGGTTTATTGGCGCTCATTAATAATTGTTTAGGGGGCTCTGATAATGCTGATGATGCGATCCGATTAATTAAAAAAGGCATGAAACTTAATCCGCATTACACGTGGGACTATCCCTACAACCTGGGACGCTCGCATTATAATAAGGGCCAATACCAACTTGCGATAGAGTTTTTACTAAAAGCGCTGGAACGTAATGAAAACTCTATGCAACCGCGCTTATTTTTGGCAGCCAGTTATAGCGGCCTGGGCATACAAGATGATGCGGAATGGGAAGTTGAACAAATACTTACTATCAACCCGATGATTTCAATTTCACATATAAAATCAACTGCTCGTATTGCAAATAATAAAGCCATGAAAAAGTATTTGTCGCTTTTACGTAAGGCAGGTTTGCCAGAGTAATAACTATTTATTAAAGGAGGCAGAGCCTTTTTAAATAAATGGGGTCAGGGCACTGTAAAACCGTTACGCGTTTTATTCAGAACTTCTTTGATCTCGCTTAAGTCGCACTATCTGCTAATATAAATTCATAAGTTATTATCTGGTTAGTGTACTAATGAATAAGTTTCGTACTTTGATTGAACGCACGATCGATCTCCGGGCGGGTGAGTTACCGGCACTGCTGATTTCTTTTGCTTATTTTTTCTTCTTATTGTGTGCCTATTACATTATTCGTCCTTTGCGTGATGAGATGGGTATTCTTGGGGGCATTAAAAATTTACCGTGGGTCTTTACCGGTACCTTCCTGGTTATTCTTGCCATGGTGCCTTTATATGGTTGGGTGAGTTCTCGTTTTGCTCGAAAAAAGTTTTTACCTCTTATTTACTTATTCTTTATTGTTAATCTCCTGGTGTTTTATCTACTGTTTCAATATGACGTTTCTCCTTCCACTGTGGCGCAATCATTTTTTATTTGGGTCAGTGTGTTTAATTTGTTTGTGATTTCTGTATTTTGGAGTTTCATGAGTGATATTTATGATAAAGATCAAGCCAAACGCTTATATGGCACCATTGCTGCTGGGGGAACAAGTGGGGCGATTTGTGGGCCAATACTTACCACCGGGTTAGCGCAACCTTTAGGTACGCATAACTTATTATTAATTAGTGCTATTTTATTAGGCTTATCGATTTTATGTATTAAAAAACTTTCACTCTGGTTTGATAAGCAACCACAAACGCAACTTGATACCCGCTATCAACAACCTATGGGTGGTCACTGGTTAGCGGGATTTTCATTAGTTGTTAGATCGCCATACCTTATGGGGATTGGTGTGTTGATTTTAATGTACAGCATGTTATCCACGTTTTTATATTTTCAACAGGCAAGCATTATTCAGGATAGTTTTAGCCATTCCGGGGAACGGACTTCTGTATTTGCGATGATTGATCTGGCTGTGAATAGTTTAACAATTTTAATTCAATTATTTTTTACCGGACGTATTGTAAAATCTTTAGGCCTCGCCTGGACATTGGCATTGATCCCTCTTTTATTGGTTGGAGGATTTTTAATCTTAAGTTTTTCGCCTGTTCTTGCGGTTTTAATTATCGTCCAGGTATTCCGTCGTGCAGGTAACTATTCCATTATGCGCCCGGCACGGGAGATGTTGTATGTCGTTCTCGAACGAGAAGAAAAATACAAAGCCAAAAATTTTATTGATACAGTCGTATACCGTGGTGGCGATGCAGTGAGCGCATGGATTTATGATGGCATGCGTAGTATTGGTCTAAGCTTAGGGCAGATAGCATTTATTGCTGCACCCATTGCGGCTGTTTGGGCCTTAGTGGCTTATCGTTTGGGTGTGCAACGAGAAAAAATTGCTGAAGCAGGTACGCTTAAAGACTAAATTTAAGGAATACGATTATGAGTAAAATATCGAATAGCCAGATGAATATTAGCCGTCGCACCTTACTAAAAGCATTGTTAGCATTGGGCGTGAGTGGTTCAGCACTAACGGCACCTTTTATTAATAATCTACATGCCTCTACGCAAAATAAAATACTTAAAAAAATCCCTTCTTCCGGTGAGATGATTCCTGTGATCGGGTTTGGCACTTCACGTACTTTTGATGCACTGGGTGATGATGAACTTATGTTACAGCTTAAAGTCGTTTTACAATCTTTTTTCAATGGAGATGGTGTGCTCGTTGATTCATCACCTATGTACGGTACTGCACAGGCGGTTATCGGAAAATTGTTAAAACAAATAAAGGGTACTGAAAATTTATTTTCCGCAACCAAGGTTTGGACATATGGTGAGCGAGACGGAATCGAACAAATGGAAGAGTCCAGAAAACTCTGGGGTGTTAAACGATTTGATCTAATGCAAATTCATAATTTGCGTGATTGGCAAGTGCATTACGAAACGCTGAAAAAAATGAAAGAAGAAGGGAAGATACGTTACATCGGTGTAACGACATCACATGGTCGTTTTCATGAAGAACTCGAAGTTTTACTTGCAACCCTTCCTTTTGATTTTGTGCAATTGAGTTATAACATTGCTAATCGTGACGTAGAAGAATATTTACTACCTATTGCATTAGATAATGGAATTGCTGTTATTGCTAACCGACCTTATCAACGTGGTGATTTGTTTAGAAAGGTGAGAGGAAAAGCATTACCTAAGTGGGCAAATGATATCGATGTGAATAGCTGGGGGCAATTTTTCCTGAAATTTATTGTCTCTCACCCAGCAGTGACGTGCGCTATACCTGCTACAAGTAAAGTAAAACATCTTCTTGATAATATGGTTGCTCAGGTTGGTCAACTACCTGATGCTAAAATGCGTAAAAAAATGATTTATCATTTTCAAAATTTATAACTTTTATCTTTATTGCCATTTCAATAAATGGTGTCAGAGCACTATAGGACCACTATACGTTTTCTTGCCTTCTCATTGTTCATTCTGGTCGCACATTATTCTCTAGTATTAGCAATTATTTTAAATGAACTTAAGATACATTTGAAAAGGGCAGTCTAGACTGCCCTTTTATTTAGTGGGTAAACCACGTTTGTTAAGTTGTTACTCCAGTTGTTTCTATGGCTTTTGTCACGTGTAAAAAGTACGAATGACTAATGTTTAAATGAGTTCGATAACCCATTTAAAAGTGCAACATAAATACCATGACAAAATTCTACGGCATTTTCCTCGCTTGCGTCCCATGTTGAGTCCCACTCAACTAGAGTCCCATCTCCATTACTACTCATCTTTACGGTGCCAATATAGTTTGAAATTTCATCCTTAGATATCGGTGAAGGGCCATCATCAATAGAATATTTCAACATATGCATGTTACTGTCCGCTTCGATAAGCGTTTCATAGAATGCGTGATTAAGTATTCGCTTAGCACCTGCATTATGCCCATCAACACTCCCCACTTTTTCTAGATCAGTTATTACATCAGGGGCGAATGATAAATCGTGAAAATCACTGAGTTTATTCCATACTTCGTTTATGGGTGCATTTACGACAATAGTTTGATGTGTGCTCGGCATGACTACCTCCAAAAATTAAATGGTTATTAGACAGCTAGACAGAATAACGTTTAGTAAAAAATGACGGATTGGCATATGTATAGATTACACTTAGCGTGATCGCCAAAATGGTTAAGGATTTAACCAGTAAGCTCCAGTATAGGTGAGAAAGTAAAAAAAAGTAGGTTGCGCAGAATAAATTAAAGGGTTGGAGTAATCTCATTTTAAGTGAAGTTTTATTAACTCTAATTCAGCTTTAAACGGCTAAGTAACTGTTCAATATCAAATTGTTCTTCCGTATTTATTGAAACTGAATAAATCTTTTCATCTTTTTCGATGGGTTGCCAATTTTGAATTTGGTTTTCAAGAATGTTTATATCTGCATCTGAGACGTCTTGTCTTCTGCAACGTATTCTTTGTTTAAGCGTTTCTTCTGAAGCAATAAAATTCAGGATGATAAAACGAACTTGTTTTTGTGTTGCCAGTTTTTTGAATAACTTTCGTTGCTCTATTGTGGAAAAGGTGGCGTCTACAATAACGGGAAACTTTGCATCAATAACACTTTCGCTCAAATCAAGTAGTTTAAGATAAGTTTTGTGTGTGGCTTCTTTGGTATAAATTCCTTGCTGAACATTAGCGTGGGAATCTTGTTCTGGTTTGATATTAAACAATCTTTTTCGTTCTACATCTGCGCGGATGCGAATGGCGCCAAGTTTTTCAAGTAACAGTTGAGTTATTGTACTTTTTCCTGAGGCAGACATTCCATGTGTAATTAAAATAAAAGGTTTTTTATTTTTTGTGTACGTTAATGCAAGTTGAAGGTAATTAACTATTTCTTTATTAGCCTCATCTGACTCTTGTTGACTTATTCCTGTTTGAGCTGCACGTATTGCATCGACCTTGGCTCGCACCATAGCTCTATAGACAAGGTGAAATCGTAATACACTGCATCCTTCATAATCACCGGTTAACTCTAAATAACGGTTTAAAAATCGTTGAGCTAGCTCGGGTTGCTCATGATCCTCAAGATCCATAATCAAAAAGGCAATTTCACTGATAACATCAATCCATCGAAAGTTTGGATTAAATTCAAGACAATCAAAGGCAAGAGGTTTGTTTTCATACCAGGCTAAATTTCGGAGGTGAAGGTCACCATGACATTCACGAATAAAACCTTTTTGCTTACGTTGAGTAAAAATATTTTTTATTTCATTAAACGTATCTTCAGTCCATTGTTCAATTTCGGATAGTAAATCGATCTTCGATTTATCATTGATATGATCACGAATTTGAATAAAGTTTTCTTTTGCGGGTTGATATACTTGTTCTGGCTTTCCAAAATCAGATGTATTATTAGCTATTTCAATGTGTTGATGAAACTTAGCAATTAAATCTGCAAAAGAATCAATCATATCCTGTCGTAGTTCATTTCTGGCTAGTACATGATCAAGTTGCATATCCTGTGAAAATTGTTGCATCTTAACTGCATATTCGAATGCTTTTTCTTTACCTATTAACTCTGGATTTTCAGCAGAACCTAATATTGGGATTACAGCTAAATATATATTTGGCGCAAGGCGACGATTTAGGCGTAGTTCTTCTTCACAATAAAATTTTCTTTTTTCAAGTGTAGAGAAATTAACAAAACCTAAATTAATGGGCTTTTTAATTTTGTATACAAAATTACCAGTTAATATGACCCAGGATATATGTGTTTCTATTAACTGACAGCTATCCACGGGATGATCATAAAATTCTGGCTTTAACATTGCCTGAATAAAGAGTGGAAAATGGTATGAGGAATTCTGATTCTGCATGATGATATTACATGTTATCAATTATTCAGACTATTAGAGTATAAACAATATAATTAAATATATATTGCGATGGATCAATATAATTTTAAAAATAAATGGGTCAGAACACTATAGAACCGCTACGCGTTTCGTTCAGCACTTCCTGCCCTCACTTTGTTCGTTCTGGTCGCACAGTATTTTCTAATATAGATCTTTTGAATTAAAGGGGCAGAGCACTTTAAAATAAGAGCCCTTTAAAAAGTAGATTTTATTAAATAATTTTTTTTTGTTATAGTTTTAATTAAAGAGGCTCTGCCTCCTTGAATTTTTATTTTAATGAATTCAAGACTGCATATTTCTCCTTATGAGCTATGATTAATGATGTGAGATTGAGTATTTTATAACCGTATATTTATATTTAACCGGGCAAATTGTCTGTAGGTTTAGATGACATGCGAATCAACCAACGATTCATTCCGTTAGTACTTTTTTTTGCAGGTGCTTTATTGATCACTGCATCTGCCAATAATGTCAGTCGTTCTGTTTTTCAGTTAACAATAAATGATGCCATTGGGCCTGCAACAGATGATTATGTTGAACGGTCGATGAAAATGGCCACTCTGCAACAGGCTGAGTTGATAGTTATTCGAATGGATACGCCCGGTGGATTGGATTCTGCTATGCGATCGATCATTAAAAATATTACCAATTCTTCTGTACCTGTTGCTGTTTATGTCGCACCAACGGGGGCGCGTGCAGCCAGTGCGGGCACTTATATTCTTTACGCAAGTCATATTGCAGCTATGGCGCCAGGCACAAATCTGGGTGCTGCAACGCCAGTGCAGATCGGCGGCATTTCACCACCTGATTTTCAAAAGGGAAAAGACAAGACGGACAAGCCTGCGCCGGAAAACGATAAAACGACATTGCAACGAAAAGTCATTAATGATGCGGTTGCTTATATACGTGGGCTGGCACAACTGCGTGGTCGTAATCAGGAATGGGCTGAAAAAGCGGTGAGAGAAGCGGCCAGTCTTCCGGCTGGTGATGCTTTGAAAAAAAATGTCATTGATATTGTCGCTAGCAGTACAGCTGATTTGCTGAAGCAAATTGATGGCCGTGAGGTTTTTGTTCATGGACAAAAAATTCGATTGAAAACGGCAGGTTTAACGGTGACAGAAATTAATCCGGACTGGCGTAGTCGATTACTTAGCGTTATTACTAATCCCAATATTGCTTATATTTTGATGTTGCTTGGCATCTATGGATTGATACTTGAATTTTATAATCCTGGTTCTATTGTCCCCGGAACGGTTGGTGCAATTTGTTTATTACTGGCGATGTATTCCTTTCAATTATTACCGATTAACTATGCCGGCATGGCACTCATTTTATTAGGCATTGCTTTGATGGTAGGCGAAGCCTTTGAACCGAGTTTTGGTGTACTTGGTATCGGTGGAGTGATCGCTTTTGTTATTGGTTCCATTATTTTGATGGATACCGATGTACCTGGTTTTGGCATTGATATTTCGGTGATTGCTACCTTTGCTGTTACCAGTGTTCTTTTGCTTGTTTTTGTTGTTGGTATGGCAATAAAAGCACGACGGCGCCCCGTCGTGAGTGGTATAGAAGAGTTACTTGGTAGTGAAGCATTGGTCGTTGAAGATTTTGAACAAAAGGGCAGGGTTAACATTCATAGTGAAAACTGGAGTGCACTCTGTGATACACCTTTACAGAAAGGACAGTCTGTGAAGATTATTGGTATAGATGGTTTGACCTTGCAAGTTGAGCCTTTAGACACATCAAAACAGGAGTTAGAATAATGACAGCATATAGCATGTATATATTGATCGTACTTATCATTATGTTTTTTGCCAGTGCGATAAGAATTCTGCGTGAATATGAGCGCGGTGTTATTTTTACGCTCGGGCGTTTCTGGAAAGTAAAAGGCCCCGGTTTTATTATTGTTGTTCCTTTTATCCAACAAATGGTGAGGGTAGATCTGCGTACCGTTGTTATGGATGTACCCAGTCAGGATGTGATTTCACGCGATAATGTTTCAGTGAATGTAAATGCAGTTGTTTACTTTCGTGTTATTGATCCTGAAAAATCAATCATACAGGTTGAGAATTTTTATGAAGCCACCAGTCAGTTGGCACAGACAACATTACGATCTGTATTGGGTCAACATGAACTGGATGAAATGTTGGCGGAACGCGACCGCCTTAATGCAGATATTCAAAGTGTGCTTGATCAGCAAACGGATGCCTGGGGTATTAAGGTTAGCAATGTAGAAATCAAACACATTGATCTTAATGAAAGTATGATCCGGGCTATTGCCAAACAGGCAGAAGCAGAACGCACACGACGCGCCAAGGTGATTCATGCAGAAGGTGAGATGCAGGCCGCTGAGAAACTTTTATCAGCTGCAAAAATACTTTCGGAACAGTCCGAGGCATTACAACTACGTTATTTACAAACGCTAACAGAAATTGCTAGCGAACGAACGAATACGATTGTTTTTCCATTGCCTATGGATTTGATTGAGCATTTAATTAATAAGACAAAAATCTAATTTCTACTAGTGATAGAGGCGCTGCCTTATTTATATTTAATAATATGAGTAATAGTACAGGCTAAAATTTTAGGCAAATGGTATGGAAGACGGATTAACATCAAGTGTTCAGGATAAACTGGCCTATAGCTTGCTTAAGCTAATAGAAGAAATGGTTGCCGAACTATATACCAATAAACCTCGCACTTTTATTCTTACTCTCGATAGTTCTCTTGATGCTGATTTAGGTCTGGATAGTTTAGCGCGTGTTGAATTGATTAGCAGGATAGAACAGCACTTTAAGGTCGCATTACCTCAGCGAGTGTTTGTCGAAGCAGAATCACCACGTGATTTGTTACGATCGATTTTTAGTGTCCAGGGCCAAAAAGAATCTGTTTCTTCAAAAGATGTGGTCGAACTGGTTGTTGGTAAAGTAGAGGAGTTACCTCTTCAAGCTTCAACGCTGATCGATATTCTGGAATGGCATGTACAACATAATCCTGACCGATTACATATCCATATTGTTGGTGATGATGGTGAAGCTGAAACATTAACCTATAAGCAGCTTTGGCAAGGTGCAGAGAAAGTAGCCACCGGACTGCAACAACAAGGTATTCAGTCAGGTGATACCGTGGCGATTATGTTGCCTACAGGTAAAGATTATTTTTTTAGTTTCTATGGCATCGTTTTAACCGGAGCCATCCCGGTTCCTATTTACCCCCCTGTAAGACGTAGTCAACTTGAAGATCATTTACATCGACATAGTGGTATCTTGAATAACTGTGTCGCGAAAATATTAGTAACTATGCCTGAGGCAAAAGTTGTTGCTAAATTATTAAAATCACAAGTTTTAAGTTTACGTGAAGTGGTCACCGTTGCTGATCTTACTTTGACTTCGGCATCATATGTTCGCCCTTCAATAAATTCCAATGATATTGCTTTTCTTCAATATACCTCTGGTAGCACAGGCAACCCAAAAGGTGTTGTGTTGACGCATGCTAATTTACTGGAGAATGTACGTGCGATGGGTAAAGCAGTGGCAGCAACACCGAATGATGTTTTTGTCAGTTGGTTGCCACTCTATCATGACATGGGATTGATCGGTGCATGGTTCGGTAGTTTGTATTTTGCGATGTCGTTTGTCGTGATGTCTCCATTGAGTTTTTTAACACGGCCAAAACGCTGGTTATGGACAATTCATCAATACCGGGGGACATTGTCTGCTTCGCCAAATTTTGGTTATGAACTTTGTTTAAAACGACTTAATGATGAAGATATTGAAGGACTTGATTTAAGTTCCTGGCGCTTAGCCTTTAATGGCGCAGAGCCGGTGAGTCCGGAAACAATTAAACATTTTACCGAGCGTTTTCAAGCGGTAGGTTTTAAAGAAGAAACGATGATGCCGGTTTATGGTTTGGCTGAATCTTCAGTCGGCCTGGCATTTCCACCATTACATCGTAAGCCCGTTATTGATCGAATAAAACGTGATCAATTTAGCCAGGCAGGGCAGGCTGTGCTGGCTGAACAAAGTGATAAAAATGCTTTAAGTTTTGTTGCCTGTGGACATGCTTTATCCGGACATCAGATTCGGATTGTAGATAGTAACGGTAAGGAACTACCTGAACGGCATGAAGGTTATGTGCAATTTCGTGGCCCTTCAGTGACATCTGGTTATTATCGAAATCCGGAACAGACCAAAAAATTATTTATTGGTAATTGGTTAGATTCAGGTGACCTGGGTTATATCGCTGAGGGTGATATTTTTATTACCGGAAGAAACAAGGATGTCATTATTCGAGCGGGGCGTAATGTTTATCCGCATGAACTTGAAGAAGTTGTTGGCAATATAGAAGGTATACGTAATGGTTGTGTCGCCGCATTCCCAGCGAAAGACGAACGTTCAGCCACAGAACGTTTGGTGGTGCTGGCAGAAACAAGAGAAACAGATCCGGCGATTCAACAGGAATTGAAAAATAAGATCAGTATCATATCCAATGACCTGATTGGTTTGCCTCCGGATGAAATTATCATTGCACCACCACATACGGTTTTAAAAACATCCAGCGGTAAAATCAGACGTTCAGCTTGTCGTGAACTCTATGAACAAAATTTACTTGGTCAGGCGACAAAAGCATTTTGGTTACAAATGACCCGGACAGCTCTTCGATCTATGCTACCAATAGGTCGTCGTTTGCAACAACGTTTTGTTAATGGTTTATATGTTATTTATGCCTGGCTAGTGTTTATACCATTAGCTTCTTTGTCATGGTTAGCCGTGATGTTGTTGCCGCGCTTGAAATGGCGTTGGTGGGCAGTACATCACATTGCACGTTTGCTGATGTTTGCCTCAGGAACAAAAGTTGTGGTCAATGGCTTAGAAAATTTACCGCCTGAATCACAAATTTCTGTATTTGTAGCGAATCATTCCAGTTACATCGATAGCTTTGCAGTACTCGCCAAGGTTCCTCGTGATTTTAGTTTTATCTCAAAAAGTGAGTTCCAGAATAATATGTTTGCCGGTCCGGCATTAAAAAGATTACATGCAGAGTTTGTTGAACGTTTTGATATAGAAAAAGGCGTAAGCGATACGCTTAATATTGTCAGTAATAAACAAAGAGAGCAGTCACTATTTTTTTTCCCTGAAGGGACTTTTACTCGCGTGTCTGGATTACGAAATTTTCGTATGGGGGCGTTTATCACAGCAGCAAAAGCAAATATGCAGGTTGTGCCTATTGCAATCCGTGGTACGCGTTCTATTTTACGAGCAGAAACATGGATGCCACGCCGTGGTCGTATTACCATTACGATTGGTCAGGCAGTGACACCTGAAGTTTCAGAAGATAACTGGACTGTTGCCGTTAAACTTAAAGAAGCAGCACATCAACATATATCACGTTATTGTGGTGAAGCTGATCTTTCTCAGGAAACGTCATAACCAATTTGTGAATCCGTCATGGAAAACAAACAAACAAAATTATTAGAAACAATAAAAAGTGAGGCAAAATATACAGCCTCTTATACCGGCAGGAAAAAATTCAATGCGCGAGTGATGAATGCTATGGCCGAGGTTATTCGTGAAAACTTTGTGTCTTCACAATATCTTCACTTTGCTTATGACGATGGACCTTTGCCAATTGGTTATGGTCAAACTATCTCTCAACCTTATATAGTCGCATTAATGACTGATCTTCTGGATCTCACAGAGGAGAGTAGTGTTCTGGAAGTGGGTACGGGTTCAGGTTATCAGGCAGCTGTTCTTTCCAGAGTAGCTAAACATGTTTATACCGTTGAAAGAATCAAAGAGCTTTCAGAATCTGCCAGCAAACGATTAAAAGAATTAGGTTATGACAATATCGAGACACGATATTGTAATGGTTATACAGGTTGGCAAGAAAAAGCACCGTTTGATGGAATTATCGTTACCGCTGCAGCGAGCCAGATTCCCCCCGCTCTTATTGAACAACTTAAACCAGGGGGACGAATGCTGATCCCGGTTGGTCTACCCCACATGTATCAGGAATTAATATTACTGACTAAAGATGATGAAGGAGCAACACATACTGAGTCACTACTTGGTGTTGCCTTTGTGCCACTCATTACGGATGAAGAAAATTAAAGCGGTCGGAGAGATAATATGTATATCAATCCGACCTCTTTTATTATGTTTTATTAATGATATTCCACAACCGTGTCACCGACTATAAAATCAGTAACGCCACCACCAGTGCTTTGTTCTTCTAAGGTGTCGCGGAAGCAATCTAACATAGCGACCATTTTATCTTCAGCATTCATCGAATCACTTGCCGAATCCCACTCTGCAATAAAACAATAGTTATGATCACCTGTTTTGATCATGCTGCCATGTTTAAATCCTGGGACATCAAAATTAAACTTATTATTTTCACTAAGAAATTTTTCGTCCATACCATTTTTAACAGTGAAACGTACCACATTAAATCCAGACATTTTACACCTCCACTCTATTAAGTTTTTATTAAGTTTTTTAATTTCGTACATATGTTGTTTTGACTTAGTATATTTTAGGAATTAAAGTCGCCACTTCATGTTTGTATTTTCGATAGGATTCACCAAACTCATTCATTAAGTCTTTTTCTTCAAAATAAAGTCCGATAAAGACATACAGTGTTAAAAATGAAACCATAACGAACTGAGAAACACTCATATTTGGCACGCACCACATTCCAATAAACAACCCCAACATCATTGGGTGACGGCTATAGCGATACATAAATTTTCTTGTAAAAGGAATACTCTTGTAAGGCTGATTGCGATAATAAAAATAAACCTGACGTAATCCCATTAGCTCAAAGTGATTAGTAACAAAGGTGGCTAGCAATAAATATGTCCAACCTAATGCGTATAAAGCCCATAAACTAATCATTAAGCCGGTTGTTTCCACTTGCCACATCATGCCGGGCAGGGGCTGCCAAAACACAATAGCTAATATAAGAGTCATGCCAGTAAATAATAAAAAGGTGGCTCGATCTGTAGCGTGTGGTAACCACTTATGCGTCCATGACTTGAAACCTGGACGAGCCATGATGCTGTGTTGCAAACCAAAAATGACAACTAAACCAAGATTAATGCCAATGGCTGCTATTGTTGATGTGCTTTGTAGCGGGCTGAATGCGGTAGGTGCGAGTCCGCCCATGGCGAGAATAAACCATAGTAAAGCGACTAGCCCTGAGAGATAGCCGGCTATGCCGTAAAGTAAAACAAGCCCTCGTTTTAGTGTGGTTGTTGAGGGTATATAGGATACTTCGTTTGTGTCGATTGCGTATTCATGTGCCATAATATTACTCCCTAATTCGTCGATATTTTTCGATTCGTACTGAACGTGATTAACACTAGCGAAAACGAAGGTAATATTTGTGGCGAAAGTTTGAAGGATTCATGAATTTTTTATGAATACTGATAATTATTATAATATCAATAAGTTAGGATAACTTTTATAGGACTGAATTTTAATGTCAGCCACTGAAAGTAATAAAAAACTGCTTGATGAAGCACCATTTATTATTGGTGAATGGGAAATTGATCCTCGTCTCGGGCGTGTTCGTGGGCGTAATTCGGAATCCGACGACACGACTAAACTTGAACCTCAAGTAATGGCCGTGCTGTTATGTTTAGCAAAACAGCCAAATCAGGTTATTTCACGTGAATTTATTGAAGAGCAGGCATGGCCTAATCGTGTGGTGGGATATGATTCCTTATCGACTGCGATCATTAAACTTCGTAAGGCATTAAACGATGATTCGAAAGATTCTCGTTATATTGAGACGGTACCTAAAAGAGGTTACCGTTTAATTGCAAATGTTACTCCAGTTAAGATTGATAGCCTGGAGATAATTAAACAAGCTAATTCAAATTATTTAGCGCAGCTCACTAAAACAATTAAACCTCGTCGACAACGACTTCAATTACTATTCGTAGTGAGTCTTGTCACTGCGGGCCTTGTTTTTATGCTTTATAACAAGCTGCCTTATCTTATGACCAATGTTCAGGTTAATAACGCAAATACCATTGCGGTTTTACCTTTTGATAATATGAGTGGTGATATTCAACAGGAGTATTTTAGTGACGGTATTACGGCTGATTTAATTACGGACCTTTCAAAAATAACCGGGCTGAGTGTGATTGCACGGAATTCCGTATTTGCATACAAAAACAGTTCTACTAATGTTCGACAAATTGGAAAAGAGCTCGCTGTTAACTACCTTATTGAAGGTAGTGTTCAGAAGAATAAAAATAAAGTACGTATATCTGCGCGTTTGATAGATGCAAATAGTGGACATAATCTTTGGGCAGATCGTTTTGATGGAAGTATCGAAGATATTTTTGCATTACAGGATAAAGTTACCACTAAAATTATTACAGCACTAAAGCTTAAACTTAGCGATCGTGAACAACAGCAAATAGTAAGGAAATACACAAATAGTTTTGAGGCATACGATCATTTTCTTCAGGGCTGGAATTACTTTTGGTTATATTCAAAAGAAAGTAATAGTTTAGCAAAAGAACATTTTAACCGTGCTATTGAGCTCGATCCAAAATTTGCACGTGCTTATGCGAACCTGGCCTTATCTTACGCTTATGATGTTTTAAATGGATGGACAACTACGCCAGATGCTAATCTAAAGTTGGCTGAAGAACTTTCCCAAAAAGCAGTATCATTGGATGACACTCTTGCCCAGGTTCATTGGGCTGTTGGTTTTACTGCATTGATTAGTCGCCAATACCAACTTGCTTTATCAGAGTCACAAAAAGTTATTGATTTAGATCCCAGCAATGCGGATGGCTATGGCTTACTCGCAACAGTCTTAAATTATGCTGCCAAGCCTAAGGATGCTCTTGTCTATATGAAAAAGGCCATGCAGCTGAATCCGCTTCACCCTTCTGCCTATAAAGTGATTATGGGAGAAATATATTTCAACTTGCGTGACTATACTAATGCTATTAAACAGTTTGAACATGCACTTAGGCGAAATCCGGATGCGCAGGAAACGCGGTTATGGTTAACGGCTTCTTATGCTCAGTCAGGGCGGATTGATGATGCCAGTTGGCAATTGGAACTTATACGTGGAGTTGATCCAACAATTTCAATTACCACCATTAATGCAGTCATTCCCTTTAGAGATCCCATGCAACTCAAGCATCTTATAGATGGTTTGAATAAAGCCGGGTTAAAATAATTCGTTTTCAACTTCTATATAAGCAAGGTTAATTAAACGCCCAATATTTGCATTAAAACCTGTCCAGCTTTTATGTTTATTTAGCGTTTCAACTATTTTTGGTTTCATTTCAAAATCACTTAAGCCTGCTTCATAGTGTTTATGCACTTCTTTTTTTAATTTAGTAATAAAACTCTGATAGTCTTTTACCGTTTTTTTACCACCGCTTAAACCATGACCTGGTACGAATATTTTGGCTTTTGTTTTCAAGCCCATGTCTAAGGCTTCAAGATTACCTTTGAAACTTGCCATAAAATTACTTAGGTTTTTGCTGCGAAAGTTGTCACCGAAGACGAATACTTTTTCCTCGACTATTTCAATCATTAAGTCACTGTCGCTATGGGCTTTTCCATTGTTGTAAATTTTAAAAGTTATATTACCGAACTTGATACTATCGCCGTGTTTAGCTATTTTAGTTGGGCCAACGACTTTTGTTCCCTGAATCATTCCGTCAGTTTGTTTATTGATTGCTTTGACCCATGTTTCTCCATCACCTGCGTCTATGCCTGCTTTCATATTTGGATGAGAGTAAATCACTATATTATTAAAATTATTTTTAATACCGTGGTTACCTAACCAGTGATCACCATGTGTATGTGTATTAAATACAGTAACAATGGCTTTATTAGAAATTTCCTTAGCTTTCTTAACCACCATCTCACCTGTGTAGACACTACTACCCGGATCGATGACAACGATGCCTTTACTTGTATTTACCAGCACAGGATTATTGCGAAACCCCTTATTCTGTTTCGAAGGTGCTTCGTTAGGCCCATGTATGACATAAACATTATTGCTTAATTTATCTAAATTATAGTGTTTCTTAATAGAAAGCTCTGAAGAATAACCAGTTTGAATAAATGATCCTAATAGGATAGTTACAAATACATGTTTTATCGTTGTATTCATTTTTCTTCTCCTGAAAGATCCCTATGGCATTAAGCAGTAGGGGGAGGGAATCATTTAAGTTTAGACTATTTTTAGAGAAATATAGGAAACACATTTAGTAGAGAAGGATTAAGTCGTTTCTAAAATAATAAAAAAAGCCCGCTTATGCGGGCTTTTAATGTATATATTGTTAATTGATGCGTTCAAAATGATAAATAGAATTTTTCTTGAATTTACCATCTTTGAAAATCGTATATGTTGTTTTTAAATGATTTTTACTGATTAGATTATGTTTTATTTTATGAACATGGCCGGCCTTAGAATTACACAAGCCTGTGCTCATATCGCAGTTCATAACAAGCTCATTATCTTTTGAAATATCTTCCGCGACTAACTCAGGTTGATTTTTTTTAGCACAATAGTGTTTAGCTTGTACTGACTGGCAATCTTTGCTGTTATCGCAATGGTACATGGTTGCCATTTCTTTTTTTGTTCCGGGTAAAAGGTTTTCTTGAACAGTAGTTCCTTTACCAATAACTTTGAAATTCATAGCGATTTTGTTTGTGCCAACTAAGGGTGCTGCAGCTTTACTTTTTGTTGCTTTTCCCTCTTGTACTGATGCTGGAGCTAGTTTCCATGCTCCTCTAAGCGTTTTCATTAATTTGAATTGTTCAGTTGCTTCACTGGCTATGGTGGTTGTAGTGAATAATCCACATATACTGGCTAGAGATAGTGCTAAGATAAAATTTTTCATGTCAATCCCCTTCCTTTTATTAAACGGTACATAATTATAGTTTACGTCAATGAAAAATCTGTAAGGAATTGCTTTTTCCTCATAAATTATTGTTATGAGATTAAAGGGGATACATTGCTTTGCCATAGTTTCAACGCTGGCGAGCTCAACAGTCAAAAAAACAATCAATTTTTTTTAAGAAAGTAAATAAATAGGGGCAGAGTTTATTAAGTTTTTACTCTGCCCTATTTAAATTAGAAAATCTATTCAGATAATTCAATTCCCGACCCCCCTGCTTCTTTTGGTAAGTCTTTAAACTTAGGTAAGCCATCTTTCATTTTGTGTACACTTTCTTGATAATGAACATGAAAGGCAGGGGTAAAGGTGAAGTTTTTAATGATTACTGCTGGGACATCAATCAATCCCATAGTTGGATGGTCTGTATATAGATGACCGCCGCATGTTTTGCACCAAACACGATTACTAACCACTGTTTCATCTTTACTGATTGGGTTTTTATCAAAGCCTGCTATGTTGTCTAAACCTTGTGTAATTTTTAATGTTGATGGTTTCCATAATGTAAATGCACTGATTGGTCCTGCTGACCAGTTTCGGCAGGAGTCACA
>JAUVGM010000203.1 GCA_030593785.1 Gammaproteobacteria bacterium
GCATGAATCCCGTCTTAGCTTCCTGTTCATTATTTTTTAATGCCATCTAATGCGTTACCTGATTTTGTTTTTTGTGATTTCCTTTCCAGTTTTCCAACTTTCGTTTTTTTCTTTTCACTGGCACAAAATTATTAAAAACAAAAGCCTCAACCCATCGATAAATTTCAGCAGGCATCGGAACCTTAAATACTTGTTCTTCTAACTCAAGGAATGACGATGCTTCGTCATAATTTACGCTCACTTTAAAAGGGATGAGTTCGCCATCTTCCTCTTCATCACGGCAAACAACAAAAACACTGGGGCTATCAGAAATAATATTAAAATAATAACTTTCTGCTTCATCAGCGAATAAACTAATTTGGTAGTTAACCCAGATATATTTTTCTTCTGCCTGACCTATTCGTGAAACGGTTTTTTCCGGTATATCATCAGCACTACCTTTACCGCCTGCAATAACCGCTTCTACTTCCCATTGATCGGCAATCCATACATTATTTTCAACAACCGTATGTTGCATCACAATTGAGACAGGAAAGATGTGTGTTAAAAAATCATTGCTACCATGATCTATTGTCTT
Organism: Gammaproteobacteria bacterium; assembly: GCA_030593785.1. Classification (GTDB taxonomy): domain Bacteria; phylum Pseudomonadota; class Gammaproteobacteria; order UBA6429; family Thiohalophilaceae; genus JAGLTQ01. The sequence goes on from JAUVGM010000203.1 coordinate 578, forward strand.
GTCTGGATTCATTTTTTTCTTACGCCCTTTTAGATAAAGCACCCAAATTTCATGTTTGAATAAGTTTAGTCACAAACAACCTCGCAATTTATATACCAACACCAACACCTGCTGTTAATATTGTATTAACGTAAAATAATATTGATAAAGACTCTTCGCCTGGTACAAAACAATACACCCACATAAATTTATGAGTCATTTTGTCCCACATATTTAGTAATATTTTCTCTTTTATTCCCAGCGCCCCTTTACACGCATGATTTTCATATAAATAAAATAAAGGTATGACTTTTGCTTTACCTGTATGAACTGTAAATATTAATTTCACTCAACGAGCTATTAAAAATAAAAAATCAGGAATGGCATGAATAAATTAGATACGTCAAACACCAATAAACTAATTGATCGATTCGGACGCCAGGTCACCTACGTTAGACTTTCTGTTACCGATCGCTGTGATTTCCGCTGCCAATATTGCATGAGTGAAAACATGCAGTTTCTGCCTCGGCAAAAACTTTTAACATTAGAAGAACTTGCTTCTGTTGGAAAAACTTTTTCATCGTTGGGCGTAAATAAAATAAGAATTACGGGTGGAGAACCCCTGGTACGAAAAAATATTATCTGGTTATTTGAACAATTGGGTCAAATGGAACAAATAAAAGATCTCACCTTAACCACCAATGGTTCTCAACTTCATAAATATGCTAAAAATTTAAAATCCGCTGGTGTAACGAGAATTAATATTAGTCTCGATAGTCTTAAAGCTAAACGCTTTAACGACATTACCCGCGTAGGAGATTTGAAACAGGTACTTAAGGGTATTGATTCCGCTATTGCAGCAGGATTTGACAAAATAAAATTAAACTCCGTTATTATGAAAAACCATAATCATGATGAGATACTTGATTTGGTTGCCTTTGCAATCGAACGCAACATTGATATTAGTTTTATAGAAGAAATGCCATTAGGAATAATTAACTCTCATGGTCGAGATAAGACATTTTATTCCAGCGATGAAGTTAGAAAAGATATTGAAGCAAAGTATTCATTAAATTCATCAAATAAAAAAACCTCAGGACCCTCAGATTATTACGACATAAATAACAGCGACACCTCAGTCGGCTTTATTTCACCTCATAGTCATAACTTTTGTGAAAATTGTAACCGTGTCCGTGTTACCGCTGAAGGGCGATTGCTTTTATGTCTTGGGCAGGAACACTCTGTTGACTTGCGCGACATTATTCGAAGAAACCCGGGGGATCTTGAAAAACTCCGTAATAGTTTAATCGAAGCAATGAAATTAAAACCAAAATCACATGAGTTCAACGTCAATGTCGAACCTGTAATTTTACGCTACATGAATATGACCGGAGGTTAATGTGCCTGAACTTAATATGGATAGCTCTACCACTGAACAAATCCCCTTACTTTCCGACGCGGGTCTTAGCCCAACTTTTTCAGTTATGGCAATGGATGAATACGGCATGCACCATGAAAAACATATTGCAGGCGAGCGGCCATTAACAATCTACGTAAATAAAAAAGAAATTGTTACCTTAATGACCTTAGGCACTCAACCCGAAGCATTAGTATTAGGTTACCTGAGAAACCAGGGCTTCATTACAAATATTGCAGAGGTTCAGTCTGTACAAGTTGACTGGGAAACCGAATCAGCAGTGATAGTGACTCATTCAGTACATGACTGGGATGAAAAATTAAGCCAACGCACCGTAACATCAGGCTGTGGTCAGGGTACGGTCTTTGGCAACATGATGGAGCAATTAGATGATATTAACATTCAAAATTTTAATACAAAACAATCTACCCTTTATGCGCTACTCGCTAATATTAGTAAAGAGAATGAAGTCTATAAACGTGCCGGTGGCGTACATGGTTGTGCCTTATGTGAAAATGATGAACAGTTGATATTTGTTGAAGATGTTGGTCGCCATAATGCCGTTGACACAATCTCCGGGCTTATGTGGCTGAATAATATATCTGGCAAAGATAAAACGTTTTATACCACGGGAAGATTAACTTCTGAGATGGTAATTAAAGTTGCACAAATGAATATTTCTGTACTTTTATCTCGTTCCGGAATAACCCAAATGGGATTGTCTATTGCACAACAACTGAAGATAACACTCATTGCTCGTGCAAAAGGAAAACATTTTCTGATTTTTAATGGTGCTGACAATATTACTCTGGATGCACCTCCGCCACTTAACCGCAGCCATAAAACATCAGCAAACATCAAACAATCATGAGCAATCTTAATTCTATTGATTCCTCTTCAGAGGATAAAGAAAATGAACCACGTTTCATGAATGTGAAACAAGTATCTGAATATTTACAACTCAATGAAAAAAAAATATATGCCCTGGTCAGCGAAGGGAAAATCCCGGGAACTAAAATCACGGGAAAGTGGATGTTTCCACGTGCCTTGATTGACAACTGGATTATTGAATCGAGTCATGGTGGTTTATTAACAGATCGGTTAATTGTTGCAGGCAGTGATGATGCATTGATGCAACGCGTGATTATGCAAATAGCCCATAATGTTCAATCAAAAGCACTGGTGAGTTACACCTGTACTGGAACACGCTTAGGACTTTCTCTGCTGTCTCATCATAAGGCGGATGTTTGCGCCATGCATTGGGGGCCTTACTCTGAAAGTCATTTGCGTCACCCGGCACTATTACATCAATATCCTCAGCACCATAATTGGGTATTGGTCAGATTATTTAAAAGAGAACAAGGGTTATTAATAAACAAAAAACTTTTATCTACTATAAATAATGCAGATTTGAAATCTATACTTGAAACTGATCTTAAATGGTGCAGCCGTCAAAATGGTGCAGGTTCACAACGTTTTCTACAAGAAACATTACAACATTTTGGAATAAACGAAAATAATCTCAAGGTTAGTTGTACTGGACTATCAGAGCGTGATGCTGCATCAAGAATTGCGATGAATCAAGCTGATGTGGCACCCGGAACAAGAAGTATTGCAACTGAATATTCTCTCGGGTTTATTCCGGTAGGCTGGGAAGCATTTGATCTTGCACTTTACCGCGGCGTTTATTTTCGTACTCTGTTCCAAAACGTACTTGAAGAAATAAAATCCGATAGCTGTATAGAACTGGCCAAACAACTTGGTGGTTATGATTTTACTGAATCTGGAAAATTAATATGGTCAGCTGAGTAAAAATCATTAAAACCATTAATTATTTTTCACTTTGTCAGCAACAGTCATATCAGGTTCTGCTAATAAATATATGCTAAAACAACTTCCGTCTTTTGAATTACTTTCAACAGTTATAGTACCACCATACCGTTGTACCAAACCATAACTTACCGACAAGCCTAAACCCGTACCTTCAGATTTTGTTGTATAAAACGGATCAAATACACGATTGAGTTTTTCTTCTGAAATGCCAGAACCATTATCTTTTATATTAACAATAATACCCTTATCGTCCCAATCAAGTGTTTCAATCTTTAGTAGAACATCCTTTTCAGAGCTTGACTGAATCGCATTAACAATTAAATTAATTAATACCTGCTGTAATTCCTGTTTCTGTATATATATTTTAATGCTGGCATTTAAATCTAATACTACATTTGCATGACGCGCTTCAATCTCATGTTTAACCAGTAATAAAGTATGTTCAATGACCTCATTCACATTAATGCTGCCAATGTAATCTGTGTTTTCTGAGGTACGAGAATACTGTAATAAACTATCTATAATATTACGAATACGATAAACCTGCTCTATAATTAAATCACTCTCTACTTTAACGGGCTCCAGCTTGGAGCCCATTTCTGCAAGAATCACCTCCATATTTCCCAGAATAACGGCAGTCGGATTATTGATCTCGTGTGCAATGCCGGCAGTCAACTCACCTAATGATGCCAGTTTCTCAGCTAACACTAATTGTTTTCTGGTTTCATTTAATAAGTCGATATTGTTTTTTAAATCTTCATTTTTAGTTTGCAACTCAGCTGTTCGTTCTTCTACTTTATGCTCTAATATTTCTGCTGCATGTACAATTTCTAAATTTCGTTCTTCTACCTGATCAAGCATGGAATCAAATTGACGAGCTAGTTCGCCAATTTCATCACTGGTATCTACATTGCCAATGCGTAATTGCTCACCGGCAAATGTTCCCCGGACAACCGAAGTCATTTGTTCAATTGGTTTAAAAATTGATTTTGCGCCTCGAATCGCAAACCAACTTGATAACAGCATAACAAAAATAAAAAACACAAATAAAATCAGTAAGGCGTTACGTAATATTTGACTAAAGGGGGTTTCAAGAAAACCAACATAGAGGATGCCAATGCGCTCACCACCGACATCATAAATTGGTTCATAGGCTGAGATGTACCAGTCATTTACTACAAAAGCACTATCTATCCATGTTTCA
>JAUVGM010000027.1 GCA_030593785.1 Gammaproteobacteria bacterium
TCTTTGGAGGCCATTTCCTCATAACGGGCAAGACGTGCTTTGCTCTTGGCATGGCGGCCTTTGGCATTTGAGCGCACCCATTCCAATTCTGTTTTCATGGCTTTGGTATGAGCATCTTCTTGTTTTTTCTCAGCTACAAGACGGTTGCTTTTTTGTTCTAACCAAGACGAATAATTGCCTTCCCACGGGATACCTTCACCGCGATCGAGTTCTAAAATCCAGCCTGCTACGTTATCAAGGAAATAGCGATCATGGGTTACGGCTACAACGGTACTTTGATAATCGTGTAAAAAGCGTTCTAACCAGGCCACTGATTCAGCATCTAAATGGTTAGTTGGTTCATCGAGTAACAGCATATCGGGTTTCGATAAAAGTAATTTACACAAGGCAACACGGCGACGCTCACCACCGGATAATTTTGTGACATCGGCATCCCAGGGTGGCAAACGTAAAGCATCAGCGGCCACTTCTAAGGTACGTTCAATATTATGTCCGTCTGTTGCCTGTAATAAGTTTTCCAGTTGAGCCTGTTCTGCAGCGAGAGCATCAAAGTCAGCATCAGCCTCGGCATAGGCAGCATATACTTCATCAAGTCGTGTTAGTGCTGCTTTAATTTCGCCCAGACCGTCTTCAACATTACCTCGCACATCTTTGTCAGGATCGAGCTGAGGTTCTTGAGACAAATAGCCAATCTTAATACCTGGTTGAGGACGTGCTTCGCCGTCAATCTCTGTATCCAATCCAGCCATAATCTTTAGTAAAGTGGATTTACCTGAGCCATTAAGTCCTAAAACACCAATTTTTGCGCCAGGGAAAAATGACAGCGAGATATCTTTGAGTATAAAGCGCTTAGGCGGTACGACTTTGCTGACTTGGTTCATGGTGTAAATATATTGAGCCATTGATAATTCCAAATTTAGTTAAAAAAGATATTAGGAATAGTACTGTGTCTATTTTGTGAGTGAAATAAAATTAGGCTTATTTTTGTAAAAATAATGAAAATATCATTATCCCTCTAAAGGTTGAGGCAATTTTGGACGATAAACCAGTTAGTAATAACCCCAAACTTGATGCTTGAGAGCAAGATTTATGAAAAAGAATTTACCTGTAACTAATAATGAAATTACGTTAAATGATGATCAGACCATTATTTCAACAACTGATAGTAAAGGTGCTATTACATCTGTAAATCAGAGTTTTCTTGAGATAAGTGGCTTTTCAAAGGATGAATTAATAGGTGTAAATCACAATATTGTCCGTCATCCAGAGATGCCTTCCGCAGCGTTTGCCGATTTATGGGCAACGGTTAAGAAGGGACAGGCTTGGATGGGGCTGGTAAAAAATAGGTGTAAAAATGGAGATTATTATTGGGTAGATGCGTTTGTTACACCAGTAACAAAAAATGGTGATATTCAAGGGTATGAGTCAACGCGGGTTAAACCCATTAAAGTTCTGACCGATAGAGCTGAAAAGTTATACAAGAAAATCTCTGCAGGTAAAAAACTTAATCTGAAAAATATAGGTTTAATACAAAAACAGATTTTAACCGGGTCTATTTTTCAGTTCCTTGTATTTGCTTCATTAGCAGCAGCTAATTTATTAAGTTTACCTATTGCGGCAGCAGCATGGGTTGGAATTAGTCTTGCGTGGGCAGGTATAACGACTTATGAAATGCGAGATTTTCGAAAATTACTTAAGCGTTCTAAAAACATTGTTGATAATCCCATTATGCAACTGGCTTATTACGGTAAGGTTGATGATATAAGCCAAATTCGACTTTCAACCCGTATGTTGTCGGCAAAATTACGGACAGTAGTAAAACGATTAGAGCAATCAATAGACCAATTAAGTGCTCAAGCAGAAGCAAGTTCGGAAATTGCGGCTGAATCAAGTACAAATATTAATCAACAAAAGCAAGAATTAGAAATGGTTGCGACTGCTGTTAATGAAATGACTGCGGCGATACAAGAAGTTGCTCAAAATACCGGTAGTGCAGCTCAGGCAGCTCAAGATGCGGCTAACATGTCACAAAAAGGTGCATTAACGATTACTGATGCGATTGGTATTATTGATTCTCTTGATGCTAATGTATCTACTGCATCAAGTTCAATCGCTAAACTGAAAATTGATAGTGAAAATATAGGCGGTGTATTAGAAGTCATTCGTAGCATTGCCGAACAAACAAACTTACTCGCATTGAATGCTGCGATTGAGGCTGCTCGTGCGGGTGAGCAAGGCCGCGGTTTTGCGGTTGTTGCAGATGAAGTACGGACATTGGCCAGCCGATCTCATGACGCGACTCAGGAAATTCAAGAAATGATTGAGAAATTACAGCAGGGTGTAGCAACTGCGGTTGCTAACATGGCAGAAGTGAGTACGCGTGCAGAAGAAGGGGTTGCTCAAGTAGAGGAATCGGCAGAAGCTTTGGCGGAAATATCTGGATCAGTATCAATAATTAATGATATGAACACACAAATTGCTGCAGCGACAGAAGAACAAAACTCGGTAGCTGAAGAGGTGAGCCGAAATATTGTACAAATTAACCAACTTTCTGGTGAAACAGCATTATCTGCTCAACGGGGTGAGCAAAATAGTCAGGAATTATCTGAGTCGGTAGAAAATCTAAAAATGATGTTTAACCAGTTTAACGAGAGCCTTAAATAAAAATTAAGGCTGTAAAAATGTGAGTGAAAGAAGCTCCTTATTACTTTCTCTCTTTAGATTTTGATTATGCATAAGCCTCATATCATTCATATAAGCCGTCTAAAATGACGGTAAATTAGTAAAATTGGCTATCGAAGCATATCTAAAATCCTCTTTTTTATCATTTAACCATATTATTAACTTCTAACTCTTTAGTTCTATTCATGTTTCCTTAGAACCCTGCTATCCTTCGCCTCCTTAGTTTTCCCAATGTGGATATAGAATAATATAATGGTCGAGAGGCCATAAGAGTAAACATTATGGCTGATAGACGATTACAGGTTTTTTACACGGTAGCGCGCTTATTAAGCTTCACTAAAGCGGCAGAAGAGCTTCACATGACGCAACCTGCGGTTACGTTTCAGGTGCGTCAGTTGGAAGAACAGTTTAATACTCGATTATTTGATCGCACCCATAATCGAATAAGCCTGACGGAAGCCGGTAAAAGAGTGTATGAATGTGGCGGACGTATTTTTGAGATTTATGCAGAAATGGATAATGCGGTACGTGAATTAACGGGGGATATCAGCGGTGTGCTCATTCTTGGTGCCAGTACCACAATTGCTGAATATATGCTGCCTGTATTATTGGGTGATTTTAAAGCAGAACATCCGGATGTTACGGTTCGTTTAAAAGTAGCGAATACCGATGGTATTGTTTCTCAAGTTGAAAATAATGCGATTGATCTTGGTGTAGTTGAAGCACCTGTTACTAATAAAAACCTCGTTGTTGAAGAATGCAGCACAGATCAACTTGTTGTGATCGTTGCTCCAGGACATGATTTAGCGAATGAAAGTGTTATACCGCTTAAACGTTTAGCTGATTACCCTTTTATTTGTCGTGAAGAAGGATCTGGAACACGTGAAGTCATGCTTGAAAGTATGCATGCTTCAGGTATTGAAGAATGTGAACTTCGAGTTTCGATGGAGTTGGGCAGTATCGAGTCAATCAAGGGTGCAGTTGAAGCCGGTATGGGAATCTCCGTTATTTCATCGGCGACTATCCAGAAAGAAGTTAAGCTTGGTACATTAGTGGCAATTAAAACAGATCCACCGATTGTACGTCCTTTTTCTTTTGTTCATCAAAAACAAAAATTCCGTATGAGTGCTATGGATGAATTACTGAGTTTTGCACGGAATTATTGTAAATCCTATCATGCAGATAAGAGCTAGTTAAATTTAGGGTAGACTCGAGTTCAAAATTATAATAATTGAGTTTAAATATATCCTGTGAAAAAAAGTACCAAGAAACTATTAGAGTTTTACCGCAGCCTTCCTGATGAAGTTGCAGAGCAGTTACTCGATTATGCTGAATTTCTGGCTTTACGTCATAATGTAGAGATTCAAGCGATATCTTCGCCCGAAGATATTTCCCGTCCGAATAAAGAATCTGTCGTTGTTGCAGTTAAGCGCTTAACCGCAACTTACCCAATGGTAAACAAGGATAAACTTCTCGATAAAACTGCCTCGTTAGTTAGTCAAAATATGCTTCAAGGGCGTGATGCCATTGAAGTTATCGATGAGCTTGAAATCATCTTTCGCCAGCATTACGAGATACTTGTTAATGAATCAAAGGCAGAATCAAAGCAGGAAGAGTCTGAATGATTGAGTTAGTTAAGACGTGGTATAACCGATATTTTTCTGATCCTCAGGCTATTATTCTAACGGCTGTTTTAATTGTTGGTGCGACTATTGTTTTAACAATGGGTGATATGTTGTTGCCTGTATTTGCTTCAATTGTTATCGCCTATTTGCTTGAAGGTGTTGTGCGACGAATGCAACATTACGGTTCGAAACGTCTTACCGCTGTTATTCTAGTGTTTTTAGCCTTTGTTGCATTTTTAATCTTTCTTTTCTTTGGTATTGCACCGTTAGTTTCCAGTCAGTTAAGTGAGTTATTCACAGAGTTGCCGCGTTATTTAACACAAGGCCAACAACTGTTATTACAACTACCGGAAATGTATTCATTTATTTCTGAAAAACAGGTTAATGAGTTAAATGATTTAATTAACCGTGAGATAACAGGCTTAGGTTCACAGATTGTCAGCTTGTCATTTTCATCCATTCCAGGTTTGATCACGTTAGCCGTTTATATTTTTCTTGTACCTGTGCTGGTGTTTTTGTTTATGAAAGATAAAGAACGTATCTGGCAATGGTTTGGTGAGATGTTGCCAGAAGATCGCACTTTAGTTTCTCAGGTTTCAGATGAAATGGATTTACAGTTAGGTAAGTATATTCGCGGTAAATTTTTTGAGATCATGGTTGTGGGTGTAGTGACGTATATTGGATTCGCAATTCTTGGAATTAAATATGCGATTTTATTATCTGTCCTGGTAGGCATATCTGTTCTGGTTCCATACATTGGTGCAGCCGTTGTCACTATCCCCGTCGTGTTGATTGCGTTTTTCCAATGGGGTTGGACCAATGAGTTCTTCTGGTTAATTGGTTTCTTTGGTGTAAGTCAGGCTCTTGATGGCACAATACTCGTTCCCTGGCTCTTTTCCGGATTAGTTAACCTGCATCCTATTGCAATTATCGTTAGTGTCTTGGTATTTGGTGGTTTGTGGGGTTTTTGGGGAGTATTCTTTGCTATTCCACTCGCAACATTGGTGAGCGCTGTTATTCATGCATGGCCTCACATTGAAGTGGTTAGCGAACAAAAAACTTCTTAATTTTATAACACTCCCATTTTTAACACTTCTTAATTTATTACACTGCGACTTATTACATCTCGACTTATAACACTTCTGAAGCGAAATCAGCCAGACGCGAACGCTCGCCGCGAATCAACGTGATATGTCCACTGTGTTCCCACTGTTTGAACCGATCTATAACGTAGGTTAAGCCTGATGTGGTTTCGGTTAAGTAAGGCGTATCGATTTGCGCAATATTACCTAAACAAACGATCTTGGTACCCGGACCACTGCGGGTAATTAATGTTTTAAGTTGATGAGATGTAAGGTTTTGTGCTTCATCAATAATGATGTAACGATTTAAAAATGTACGGCCTCGCATAAAGTTGATGGAACGAATTTTTATGCGATTTGAAATCAAGTCATTGGTTACTGCTTGCCCCCATTCACTGGAAAAGCTGGAATCAGATGCATCGTCATCTGTTTTGTTTAACACTTCAAGGTTATCCATTAATGCTCCCATCCATGGAGTCATTTTTTCTTCTTCAGTACCGGGTAAAAATCCAATATCTTCTCCAACGGGAATGGTTACTCGCGTCATAATGATTTCTGAATAGAGTTTCTGTTCTAGAGTTTGTTCCAGCCCGGCTGCAAGTGTTAAAAGTGTTTTGCCTGTCCCCGCCATTCCGATAAGGCTAACAAAATCAATTTCCGGATCCATGAGTAAGTTCAGTGCATAACTTTGTTCCTGGTTACGCGCATTGATACCCCAGACAGTGTGTGATGGGGTTTGGAAATCCTTAGTGGTTTCAATAACCGCAGTATCACCATCAATGGTTCTTACCAGGGCTTCGAAAGGCTGTTCTTCATCCTGGCTGCTAATAAAAGCATTAGGATGCCAGTTTTGTACTTCTGGTCCATGTAACTTATAGAAGGTACGACCTTCTTCCAGCCATGAATCCATTTCTCTTGCGTGCTGTTCCCAAAAATCGTCATTGAGTTTGATTGTTCCTGTGTATAAAAGATCAACATCTTCTAAAACACGATCGTTATGATAATCCTCAACCTTTATTCCCATTGCAGCAGCTTTAATGCGCAGGTTAATATCTTTTGTAACTAAAGTTATATCATGATTTTCAAATTTTTCATGTAATGCGAGAGTGGTACCAAGAATATTATTATCAGGTAAACTGCCTGGCAGGTAGTCGGGTAATGTTGCTTTATAGGATCGAGTCTGGAAAAATAATTTTCCGCTGGAAATATTATTTTCATCACTGTTTAAGATAGAGTTTAGAGTAATACCGCTTTCAATTTGTTCCTGTGTTGCATCACTTATCAAGTCATCAAGGAATCGACTTGTTTGTCTTGCATTACGAGCAACTTCGGAACGACCTTTTTTATTATTATCCAGTTCTTCCAGTACCATCATGGGTAAAAAAAGATCGTGCTCCTGAAAACGAAATAATGCGGTGGGATCATGCATTAATACATTGGTATCCAGTACAAATAAACGTTGTGACATAATTATTACAGGTTTCCTTTATTAAGAGCCTTAACCGCTGTCAGGACTTCCTCAACGTGAGCTTTGACTTTTACTTTACGCCATTCTTGTTTTAATACACCTTTATCATTAATCAGAAAGGTGCTGCGTTCAATACCCAAGTGTTTTTTACCATACATGTTTTTCAATTTGATGACATCAAATAACTTACACAGCACTTCTTCTGTATCTGATAATAAATCAAAAGGAAACTTTTGTTTTTCTTTGAAATTTTCATGCTTGGTTAACGTGTCACGAGACACTCCTAAGATAACGCAGTTTTGCCTTTTAAACTTTGCCATACTGTCACGGAAATCCTGTCCTTCAGTGGTGCAGCCGGGAGTATTATCTTTAGGATAAAAGTATAGAACAATATTTTTACCTTTCAGACTCGATAGTGAAATAGTCTGTTCTCCTGTGGCGGGGAGTTTGAAAGCAGGAACTTTCTTACCAACTTCAACGGTCATTTTCATTACCTATGATAAATTTCAAAAACTGTCTTGGCCACCAAGGACACGAAGAACACCAAGAAAAAAGTTAATAAGAAACAGCTAAAATATAAAAATATTATGGATATTTCTGTCTGTTTTGCAGTTTTTTCTTTTTAAACTTGGTTTTCTTCGTGTTCTTGGTGGCCAAAGCTCTTAAACTATAGCCGAGTTATCACTCTTCATCGAGTACAACTGCACTTAACTGTGCCGCGGCCTCTTCAGGACTCACTGTATTCACAAACAAACCTGAGCCCAATTCAAAACCGGAAGGAATACTGGTACGCGGGCAAATTTCTAAATGCCAGTGAAAACTATTTTGGCAATCATCATACTGATGATCCAACGGTATGGTGTGTAAGAAATAGTTATATTGAGCACCACCTATCACAGCATCAAGTCGTTGCATGGTACGTTTTAGTACAAGCGCAAAATCATCTAATTCTTCCTGGGTTGCTTTTATGAAGTCACTTTTATGCACCAGGGGTAAAATATGCACTTCCCACTCATATCGACTGGCAAAGGGTTTGATCGCAATAAAATGTTTGCCGCGTTCAACCACGTATTGTCCAACATTAATCTTTCTAACTATTTCGCCTGAGTCACGATCATAAATTGTGGCTTCATAGGTTAATGCTTCATCAACCAGGGTGCAGAAAATACAGTGGTGATGTTTTTCATAATATTTTTTACTGTATTTAACTTCATCCTGAACATTTTGCGGGATAACAGGAGTAGCAATAATCTGACTATGCGTATGCGCCATACTGGCACCTGCAGCAGGCCCAAAATTTTTGAATATCAGAACATACTTTAAACGCTTGTCACTTTCATAAAGTTCTTTCATACGTTTTTGATATGTCTGAAATAGTAGCGATAAATGCGACTGGCTCATTTCATGAATGGCAATGCCGTGCTGGGAATGGTCAACAATAACTTCATGGCGTCCATAACCATTAATGGCTTGTTGTAACCCGAATACCATATCGGGATTTTGTCGATCATCACCCAAAACAGGATAGAGGTTTTCCACGATACGTATTGCCCAATCCCCCTCTTCGGGAATATGTGCTATTTCAGGTGGTGTTTTGTCTTCGTTTCCTCGGCAGAAGGGACAACGCTCAACATGGTGTCGTGTATCACGTGGAGCAGCATCTTCAGCTTTTTGGGGGCGCATTGAGCGTGCGGTTGCAATAAGTACTGATTCGGTGGGAATAATGGGGTTAATACGTAACTCTCTGGTTCCGATATCTTGTGTGTCACTGTCTTGCTGGCTCATGATAAATTCCATTAAATGTGATTATTCTAGTCTGACAACATACTCCGAACAGTATCTGCTGTCGAAGCGGCGTTATTTATGCCCTTGTAAATGAATTTTTTAACCTAAAAGCATCTATTTTAGTCAGGAAACTTGTTTACATAGCTTGTGACAAGTACCATTTGCGTTTCTTTTTTTCCGACATTTACGGGGAACGACATGTTTCAAGGAAGTATGGTTGCTTTGGTTACTCCAATGCAATCGGATGGCAGTGTAGATGATAATGCTTTAACGCAACTCATTGAATTTCATGTGAAAAATGGCACTGATGCCATTATCGCGGTGGGAACAACGGGTGAATCTGCTACTTTAGATGAACACGAACACTGTACCTTGGTAAAACGCATCGTTGAACTTGCGGCTGGACGTGTACCAGTGATTGCCGGTACGGGTGCTAATTCGACGACTGAGGCTATTACTCTAACGACCTGCGCAAAAGATGCAGGAGCCGATGCTTGTTTGTTAGTAACGCCGTATTACAACAAACCTACTCAGGAAGGGCTTTATTTACATCATAAAGCCATTGCTGAAGCCGTTGATATTCCTCAAATTCTTTATAACGTACCGGGTCGTACCGCCGTGGATATGTTGCCTAAAACGATTGAACGTTTAGCAAAAATATCAAACATCGTGGGTGTTAAGGAAGCAACAGGTGATATTTCTCGAATTACCGATATTATTGCTCGTTGTGGTGAAAATTTTGATGTTTATAGTGGTGATGATGCCACTGCAATGGAAGCAATTTTATCGGGTGCAAAAGGGGATATTTCGGTAACCGCAAATATTGCTCCTGCTGAAATGCATGAAATGTGTACTGCTGCATTAAATGGTGAGCGTGAAAAGGCAGCCTCAATAAATGAAAATTTAATGGGTTTACATGAGAACCTTTTCCTCGAAGCGAACCCAATACCAGTGAAATGGGCTTTATGTGAAATGGGGATTATCCCGGCAGGAATTCGTTTACCCTTAACGATATTTTCTGAGCCATATCATGAGACTCTTCGTCAGGCGATGCGCCAGGCGAAAGTACTTCCTTAATTTTTTCTAAGTGAGATAGTTATGTTACGTGTTGTTTTAGTAGTTGGCTTATTAATGAGCTTAATCGCTTGTTCAGGTACTCCTGAATGGAAAGGTGTGTATGCACAAAAGAATAAAAAAATAGATCGCTCCAAGCTTGAAGTGCCCCCTGATCTTTCACAACCTAATGCATCTGATAGTCTTGCCTTACCCAATATTGCAGCAAGTGGAACAACGTATTCTGCTTATAATAATACGGCCTATAAGGGCGATATAATTACCCCTGCAAACCCTAAAGGCGTCAAGCTTATTCGTGATGGCTCTCAGCAATGGTTAGAAATAAATGCAACTGCAGAAAAGTTGTGGCCTCAATTGCGAGAGTTTTTTGCTCAAGTTGGCTTTGAACTTAAACGTGAAGATAAACAGTTAGGCGTCATGGAAACTAACTGGTTAGAAAACAGGGCGAACCTTCCTACAAATTGGTTTTCAAAATTACTGAATCGAGTTTCTTCAACTGGTTTAAGGGATAAATACCGTGCCCGAATAGAGAAAACAAAGAATCCTAATGTGACACGTGTTTTTATTACGCATCAGGGCTTAAAAGAATATGCTGCTGAAGATATTAATGAAATTAAAATATGGTGGGCAGTAAGACCATCCGATCCTGAGTTAGAAGCTGAAATGTATCAACGCTTCCTGATTTTCCGTGATATCAGCAAAGCCGACGCGAAGAAACTGGTTGCAAATATAAAATCAAAAGATCGTACGCGTATCATTGAAAAAGAAGAAACCAAAATGTTGCAGGTTGGCGAAGGCTTTGCGCGCACCTGGCGTCGGGTAGGTATTGCATTAGATCGTATTGGTTTGCTTGTTGAAGATCGCAACCGCTCTGGTGGCCTTTACTATCTACGTATTACAGATGATTTCCGTGACAAGGTAAAAGAAGAAAAAGGCTGGCTTGCAGGTTTGTTCTCAAGTAAAAATGTTAAAATCAAAGATCGCTATTTGCTCAGTGTGAATGCTGAAAAAGAGTCGACTATTATTAGCATTTATGAAACAACGGGTGCAAAAGCAGACATTCGTTTTGTTAACCAGTTATTAACAGATCTTAAGTCTTATTTAGACTAAGACAGGTTGAATGTGAGGTATAGATAACTTGCAATTCGCATTGCTTGGTAGCGGCAGCCGTGGAAATAGTACTTTAATAGAAACGGATGGTACGGCGATATTAATTGATTGCGGGTTTTCTATGCGAGAAACTGAACGACGTTTACAGCGTCTCTCGCGTGAAATGACACAAGTTACCGCTATACTGGTAACACATGAACATGGTGATCATGTTCGTGGTGTGGCAAGCCTGTCAAAAAAATATGACATTCCTGTATGGTCAAGTCGAGGTACGGCCAAAGCCGCTAAACTTGAAGAGTTACAACACTGGAACTGTATCGACATACATCAGGACTTTGAGATTAACTCAATTCATATTCAACCTGTTCCCGTGCCACATGATGCTAAAGAACCTTGTCAGTTTGTTTTTAGCAATGGTGACTGGCGTATTGGCGTACTCACTGATACAGGCTCTATAACGCCGTATATTGAAGAGCAATATTCAGCCTGTGATGCTTTTATTCTTGAAGCTAATCATGATGAAGAAATGCTGGCGAATGGCTCTTACCCTGCATCATTAAAGCAACGAGTGGGAGGCAATTACGGTCACTTGAATAATCGACAAGCAAAAGATTTATTAAATACTATCGATATTTCAAAGTTACAATATTTGGTTGCTTCACATATTAGTGATAAAAATAATACAGTAGCATTAGCGCGCGATAAAATGAGTGAAGCTCTTGATATGGATGCTTCATGGATAGATGTAGCATCGCAAGACGATGGCCTAGACTGGCGTGTTTTGAAGCACGACTAGCGAGAAACTAGATTACGGCGTTGAAATCCGCCTCAAAATGCTCACTTACATTGAACACGGATGTTCAGGTGCCATGTAGCACAGGGAGGTGCGAGAATGGCCTTATTGTAAGCTCCGCTTTTTCGTTGGCTTTCGCCTTGTACTCTAGCTTCTCGCTAGCCGTTTAGAATTGTGTATATTATTAAGAAGGTTAAAGGTTCATCATGGAAAAAAAAGCAGAACTTTGTCGAGGTAAAGCAAAATCCGTTTACTTTACGGATGATGATGACTATTTAATTATTGAGTTCAGAAATGATACTTCTGCATTTGATGGTGAAAAGATTGAACAGCTAGATCGTAAAGGCATGGTAAATAATAAATTTACTGCCTTCATTATGGATAAGCTTGAAGAAGCTGGCGTTAAAACACACCATGTTAAGTTACTTTCTGACGAAGAAGCCTTGGTTAGAAAATTAGAGATGTTGCCGATTGAATGTGTGGTGCGAAATATTGCCGCAGGTAGCTTATGCAAGCGTTTAGGTGTGGAAGAGGGCATTGATTTAAACCCACCTACCTTTGAGTTTTTCTTAAAAAATGTTGCTTTGCTTGTTCCTATGATCTTTGATTATCACATTCGTTGTTTTGGTTGGGGATCGGATGATGATATTGATGTATTGAAGATAATTA
>JAUVGM010000117.1 GCA_030593785.1 Gammaproteobacteria bacterium
ATGAATCGCTGTTAGCCGTAGTTTTTGTTGATCTGGACCGATTTAAAAAAATAAATGACAGTCACGGTCGCATTATTGGAGATAATCTTTTAAAAGAAGTTTCCAAACGATTGAAAGATACATTAAGGGATAGTGATACGATTGCTCGAAACGGTGGAGATGAATTCGTAATTCTTATTGAAAACATGAAAGATGCTGCAGAACCATTTGTTGTCGCTAACAAGGTTATTGAAGTAATTAATAAAAAGTTTGAGATTGGTGGTCATGATATACATATAGGCTCGAGTGTAGGTATTTCATTATTTCCATTAGATGGTGATGAAGCTCTGGATTTAATTAAAATGTCAGATACTGCTATGTATGAAGCAAAGAAAATTGGTAACAATAATTTTCAATTTTATTCCAGTGTTATGTCTAATCAAATTAAAGACAGGCTAAAATTAGAAAATGCATTACGAGTAGCATTAGAAGATGATGAGTTTTTTATTGTCTATCAACCACAGGTTAATATCCTTACTCAGGAAACATCCGGTTTCGAGGCACTACTTAGATGGAACAGTGCTGAATTTGGCATGGTTTCACCATTTAAATTTATTCCAATTCTGGAAGAAACCGGACTAATTTATGATGTTGGTGAATGGATAATTTTAGAGGTTCTCAACTTTATTAAATCAGGAAAATCGAATAACACTAAGGTCTCAATTAACTTATCGGCACTTCAATGCAGTGTTAGCAACTACAGTAACCAAATAAAACGATTCATTGATAACACAGGAGTTGATCCTTCTTTAGTAGAATTTGAAATAACGGAAACTCTTTTGATTGGTGATTTCAGTCAAGCCGAAATGTTTCTAACAGACATAAGTAAACTAGGGTGTACAATTGCATTAGACGATTTTGGAACTGGCTACACATCATTTGAATATTTAACCAAACTTCCAATAGACATAATCAAAATAGACCGTTCATTAATTACAGATATTCATAAGAAAAAGAATCTGCAAAATATTGTAAAAGCAATTGTCACCATGAGTGAAAGTTTAGGCATCGAAAACGTATTTGAAGGTGTTGAAACAGCGGATGAGTTAGAGATGGTTTCTCAGTTAAACGGTAAAGTTGTTCAGGGATATTATTTTAGTAAACCATTGGAAATAGAGCAAATTGATAGTTGGTTGAATACACCTAAAAAGTCTATTCAGAGTAACTAATATCAAAGAAGCATCTGAATCACCGCGCACATTTAAGCGGCATAATATATATTATGTTAAATTGAGTTATTATCTCAATTTACCTGTAAATGGCCTACTTATGGGGTTTTAAGGACTTTAAGACTTAATCGCTGCGACATTCATTAAATACATGTGCATTACAGACATTACACTTCTCTTCATCAAGCTTCTTATAGATGCTCTTAATTGCATCTTTCTTAGAATCAAAAAAGTGCTTATTTCCAACTTTAGCGACAAAACAATTCTTACTGATATATTCATAGACGCTAGCTTTAAGCTCGGCAAAGTAAAGACCACCACCTAATTGTTTTAAACGATTAGCATCTGTAACAAGAGCCTCAGCGCCACTGAGATCAATAAAGTTAATCCCCGTCCCAATGATTAAAATGTGTTTTACATTTTCTTGTTCAATCAAGTGATGTAAGCGATTTTGAATGTGGTTTATCGAACCGAAATAAATCGACATATCAATACGAATGATTTTTAACTGTGGACATTGATTGAGCGGTTTCTTGGTTATGTTGATGAGCTTTTTCTTACCTGTATTAATATTAACATCTGGGGCTAAAGTAACAATTTCAGGTGTTGATGTACGAGCAAGAAAAATAACCAGTGATAATAAAACACCAAGGTAGATCGCAAATTCTAATTCCAGGAATAAAGTAGCAAAAAAGGTCGTTAAAAGAATTGACGATTCAGACTTACTGTATTTTAAAATTTCCTTAATATGATGAGTATCTATCAGGTTGTAGGCAACAATTAAAATAACACCGCCCATAGCTGCAACGGGTAAATACGCTGTTAATGGTGCTATTAACAACACAATGACCATTAATATAAGTGCAGCAAATATTGCTGATGCAGGTGTTTTTGCACCTGATGCATAGTTAATACCAGAACGCGTGAATGAACCTGAACCTGCATAACTTGAGAAAAAACTACCGGTTAAATTAGACAGGCCCTGCCCTATAAATTCCTGATTTGCATCAATACGTTGATTAGATTTTGTTGCAATGGCGCGACTAATAGAAACAGCTTCTATTAAACCTAAAAGTGCGACCGCAAAAGCTTCAGGTGCTAACATTTTTATAGAAGCAAAAGAAAAGTCAGGCAATGTTAATGGCGGTAAGTGTGCAGGTATTTCACCGACTAACTGAATATTTGCATCTGAGCCAGAAAATGAAAGAGCAACAAAACTTCCTACTACTAAGCCAATTAATAAATTAGGTATTTTTGGAAAAAACCGCTTAACCAGTAAAGCAGATATGAGTGTGGTAACTGCAACAATCAAAATATAAATATTGGTATTCCCTGCTTCACGTCCAAGTTCCAACCAGGTATGAAAAAATGATTCACCTCTTGTCACATGTATACCAAGAACATTTTTCATTTGACTGGTCGCAATCAAAATAGCAGCACCGGCAGTAAAACCTATTACTACGGTATGTGATACAAAATTAACTAATGAACCTAAACGGGCTAA
Organism: Gammaproteobacteria bacterium; assembly: GCA_030593785.1. Lineage (GTDB taxonomy): Bacteria > Pseudomonadota > Gammaproteobacteria > UBA6429 > Thiohalophilaceae > JAGLTQ01. The sequence continues at coordinate 2,713 of JAUVGM010000117.1, forward strand.
ACCAAAAGCAAGTTGGTAGACGCCAGCAAGAAAAGTTAAGGTTAGTGCCAATGAAATAAATTCTGCTGAGCCGGGTTCAGCATGGTTACTGATGGCTGCGAATACAACAATGGATATGGCCGTTGTTGGCCCGGATATGAGATGGCGAGATGAACCAAATAATGCTGCAATAATGGGCGTCACCATTGCGGTATACAAACCAAATTCCGGTGGTAATCCAGCAATTGTTGCAAACGCAACACCCTGAGGTAATACAATAACGGCACCCGTAAAACCGGCAATAAGGTCGGCTTTTAATGTATCTTTTGTTATTAATTTAAACCACTGCAAAAACGGAAAAATTGACTGTAATGTCATTATTGGTATGTACTCTTAAAAATTAAAGGCAATGATCTGCTTTCGTTAGGTAATTAGTGGCCTATTCCTTATTCAATAGAATAAAAAACCATATATAACGATAAGTCTTAATTAAACACAGGATTGTAAAAAGGAGGCCTTACAAGACGCTCATTATATCAGTTATTGCTAATATTCTCCAGCGAGCCATTTTATCAATATATAAGGTATATTTAGATAATCTGGTATAATTCAGCACTCTTTAACCTTACAAGCAGACAAATTCACGTGACTAAAACCGCCTTTTCCTCACTTCCACTGGCAGCTGAGCAGCTTTCTAATATCAAATCACTCGGCTATGAACATATGACGCCGATTCAGGCGCAAGGGTTACCAGCCGTACTTGATGGCAAAGATTTACTGGCTCAGGCAAAAACAGGCAGTGGCAAAACAGCCGCTTTTGCCATTGGTTTATTGCACAAGCTTGATGTAAAGAAGTATCAAACGCAGTCATTAGTGCTCTGCCCTACTCGTGAATTAGCGGATCAAGTCAGTAAAGAAATTAGACGTCTGGCTCGTGCAATTCCTAATACCAAGATTCTTACCTTATGTGGCGGCAAACCGATTGCCCCACAATTAACCTCTCTCGAACACAGTCCACATATTGTAGTAGGAACACCAGGACGAATACTTAAACATCTGGTAGACAAACATTCATTAAATCTGGATAACCTGGATATATTGGTATTAGATGAAGCTGACCGCATGTTAGATATGGGCTTTTATGAAGATATCATGCAAATCATTAATAACACACCAAAGACACGACAAACTCTTTTATTCTCCGCAACCTACCCGGAGCAAATTAAAGATATAAGTGATGCCATTCAAAATGATCCTGTTGATATTCGTTTAGAAACATCGCACAACGAGAATAAAATAAAGCAGGTTTTTTATGAATTTGAAAAAGGTGAAAGAACACAAACATTAATTTCTTTACTTCATCATTACCATCCTCAATCAACCGTGGTTTTTTGTAACCGTAAACAACAAGCTAAAGAATTAGCTGAGGCATTATGGGCAGAAGGTTTTCATGCGCTTGCCTTGCATGGTGATCTTGAACAAAAAGATCGTGACCAGGTACTTGTTCAATTCTCAAATAAAAGTAGTTCTATCCTTATTGCAACAGATGTTGCAGCGCGTGGAATAGATATAAAAGATCTGGAAGCTGTTATTAACTTCGAGATAACGCCTGATCCGGAAATCCATATTCATCGTATCGGACGTACGGGTCGTGCCGGGAATGAAGGTCTTGCTCTCACTTTGTTTATGGCCTCAGAGGCACACAGGGTTAACAGAATTGAAGAGTATCAAAATACAACCTTTAAAATTGAGAAAACATCTGGTCTTAAAAGGCGTGATAATTTTAAACTCAGCCCCCCAATGGTTACATTATGTATTAATGGTGGACGAAAAAATAAAGTACGTGCAGGTGACATTTTAGGTGCCTTAACTGCGAAGACTGATTTACCTGGTAAGCAAATTGGTAAAATTGATATTTTTGATACGATTTCTTATGTTGCAATTGAACGTCCTATTGCAAAGCAAGCGTTAAAGATTCTCTCTGAAGGAAAAATTAAAGGTCGTAAATTCAAAGTAAGAAAACTTAGCTAAAGAAATAGTTAGTTAATGCTAAAGTTTGGGCAAATCAAAATAAAAAGTAGTACCTACATCTGTTCCCGATGTGAAAGCTATTTTTCCTCCATGCTTTTCAATGATTTCTTTTGTTATATTCAAACCTAAACCTGTTCCGCCTTTATTTCGTGTATCAGATGAATCATGTTGGGTAAATCTATCAAAAATTGTAGAATAAAATTCTTTTGGAATTCCCTGCCCATGGTCAGTGACTGATATTCGTACTGACGAATCATCATTAGCTTTGACAGATATTTCAACAGTTCCTTTAGCGTGAGAAAATTTAGCCGCGTTTGAAAGTAAATTAGCCATTACTTGCATTAAACGATCTTTATTCCCATAAATATTTACATTCTGTTCAATAGGTTTAAGAATAAGGCTGACACCATATTGTTCAGCATAAGAAGAATTATCTTGTACAGACTGTTTTAAGAATGGAGTAAGCTCCATGTTCTTAAACTCCATCTCCAATTCGCCTGATTCTAATTTTTGAATATCAAGGATGTCGTTAATCAAAAGCAGTAACCGCTCTGTATTATTACAGGCAACTGAAATCATCTCTTTAGCCTTATTAGGTATCTTTCCTAAAGCACCACCACTTAACAAACCAAGTGATCCTCTTATTGAAGTTAAAGGTGTTCGAAGTTCATGACTCACTGTTGAGATAAATTCATTCTTCATCTTATCAACTCGTTTCCTCTCGGAGATATCACGGGCAAGAACAGATAAAAGAGACTCATCGCCAACATGAATAATACCAAGACTCACTTCCACAGGAAAAGTTGAACCATCCTTACGAGTATGAATACCTTCTACCTGAATTGTTTCACCATCTTTTAAGCCTTTCCAGGTTAAGTTTGGATACTTACTGTCACTTTCTACTCCAATATCAGATACAGACATAGTAAGTAACTCATCTCTTGTATATCCAAGACTTTGGCATGCTTGATTATTTACATCTAAAAATTTTCCGTTTAAATCATATAAAAAGAATGCATCTGTTGCTGTATCCAATAAAATTTTGTAACGACGTTCACTCTTGTTTAATGACCTCTCTTGATCAATGTTTTCTATTCTCATACTAATATTTTGTGTGTTGCTGGTATGTGACTGTTTAGCAGATTGAACTAATACAACAAAATAAAGTGTTATCATGGTTCCCATAGCAAGGCTTAGTTCTGTGCCACTATAAAAAAAGCGAATCGCCAATGGTACTAAGGTAAATCCAAGAAAAACATATACAGCTAATTTAATGTAGGACAAACTCGTAATAGCTCCAGCAGCCATACCACCTAGAACAAAAGCAAGAAAAACCTGACGAGTAAGATCATCCGTTGGAAATAAAAAGATTGTAGATGTTCCCCATATCATTGAAGCCACTATACTCCCCAGTAAAAATCGGTGAGTCCAAATCTGAGCTTCTTTTGGAGAGGGCGATGTTAATTTATAACGATATGTAAAGAAACTTCGAATAATACTGACTAATAATATTGATGTTAACCAGGTTAGTAATATCTTATGACTAATTACTGGCCATAGAACGATAGTAAGAATTGTCGAGTTAATAATTGTTGCAAAAATGGCCTTATTAACGGCAGCATAAACCTGCGAAGTTTGTTCCGCTAGAATGGTTAAATTATTCTGTTTCATATTACCATTACCATAGAACTTCACGCCTTAAATCATGCTATATGCAGTATATAGATTGAATATAATACATTATTTTAATGATTATATTCACATTTAATTATAGTTTGATATAGAATAAATGTAGTATAAAAAATATCATAATCATTTTTCTAAGTGGGGAAAAAATGGAAATTTCAGGCATTATTACACTCGTTATTATCGGCGCAATTATTCTTTATGTTATTTCAATTTTTAATACGCTAGTCGCGTTACGCAATCGATTCAAAAATGCATTTTCACAAATCGAAGTACAACTCAAACGTCGTTACGATCTTATTCCAAACCTGGTAGAAACAGCTAAAGGTTATTTAAAACATGAACGTGAAACATTAGATGCTGTCATTCAGGCCCGTAATGGTGCTTCAAATAGCTTAGCAGCTGCACAGAAGAATCCTGGCGATGCATCAAGCATGCAAGGTCTGGGTCAAGCCGAAGGTAATCTTGCCGGTGCTTTGGGTAAGTTCAATGTGGTTGTTGAAGCCTACCCTGATTTGAAAGGCAATCAAAACATGATGCAGCTTACGGAAGAGCTCACCAGCACTGAAAATAAAGTTTCATTTGCACGTCAAGCGTTTAATGATCAGGTAATGGAATACAACACTTACAAACAATCTTTCCCGCAAAATATTTTTGCAGGACTATTTGGTCATATAAAAGATGCTTCTTTACTCGAGTTTGAAGATAGCGCACAAATT
>JAUVGM010000346.1 GCA_030593785.1 Gammaproteobacteria bacterium
CATTTCTTAATATGTTTATAAATATCTTCCTCTGCCTTGGTGCAACATGGATAGGGGTAATTGCAGGACGACAAATATGAAAATGCATGAAGTAACGATTGTACGCATCTACCTGACCGAAGGTGAAAAACAATTAAAAAATTTAATGAAACGATTACGCGACTGGGAAAAACTGCGTGGTTTAACCGTTTTCCGTGGAGTTTCAGGTTTTGGTGAGTCTGGTGTTATTCATGGTGCAGACATTGTTGATCTGTCATTACATATGCCAATCGTCGTTGAGTTTTTTGATGAAGATGAAAAAATAAATAACATTATTGAGCACATAAGTGATCAAATTAAGCCTGGCCACATGTTAAAATGGTCAGCTCAAATTAACGAATAATTTTACGAATAACAGAATAAAAGGTTTATCTCTACCATGCTTGATCCACAGTTATTAAGAAACAATCTTGAAGATACCGCAGCATTATTAAAACGTCGTGGTTATGAGCTAGATACAAAGGCATTTGCTGCGTTAGAAGAACAGCGTAAAACGTTACAAGTTGACGCGCAAAGCTTACAAGCTGAACGAAATAAAAAATCTAAGAACATTGGTAAAGCAAAAGCGTCCGGTGAAGATATTCAACCATTATTAGATGAAGTGTCCTCATTAGGTGCAAAACTGGAAAAAGCTGAAAAAGCCTTAATTGTTGTTCAGGAAGAAATGAATAACATCATGATGGCTTTACCAAATATCCCCGATGATTCAGTACCTGACGGAAAGTCTGAAGATGATAATCTTGAAATTCGTAAATGGGGTGAGCCTAAGCAGTTTGATTTTGAAGTTAAAGATCATGTAGATCTTGGTGAAGCGTTGGGCCAGCTTGATTTTGAAACGGGTGCTAAAATTGCGGGTTCACGTTTTGCGGTAATGCATTCAGGTATTGCGAATATGCACCGGGCGTTAACGCAGTTTATGCTCGATTTACACACAACAGAACACGGTTACAGTGAGACCTATGTACCTTATATTGTTAATAGCGATAGTTTACGAGGGACAGGGCAATTACCTAAGTTTGAAGAAGATTTATTTAAGTTACGTGCAGAACAGGAATACTATTTAATTCCTACGGCTGAAGTGCCCGTTACAAATATTGTACGCGATACCATTACAGAAGAAGGTGCGATGCCGCGTAAATTTGTTTGTCATACGCCTTGTTTTCGTAGTGAAGCAGGATCATATGGTCGAGATACACGTGGCATGATCCGTCAGCATCAATTTGAAAAAGTTGAATTGGTACAAGTCGTAAAAGCCGATCAAGCTGAGCAAGCACATGAAGAATTAACAGCGCATGCAGAAACTGTTTTGCAAAAACTCAACTTACCTTATCGTGTGGTTAACTTGTGTACTGGTGATATTGGATTTTCATCTCGTAAAACATACGATTTAGAAGTTTGGTTACCAGGTCAAAATAAATACCGTGAAATTTCATCTTGCAGTAACTTTGGAGACTTCCAGGCACGTCGCTTAAAAGCACGCTGGCGTAATCCTGAAACAGGCAAGCCTGAACTGGTACATACCGTTAACGGATCTGGTTTAGCAGTAGGGCGTACACTTGTTGCGATAATGGAAAATTATCAAGATGAGAAAGGGCGCATCCATGTTCCTGAAGTTTTACAACCGTATATGGGTAACCGTAAAATAATTGAATAATATTATTGTAGGTCCGAATTCATTCGGACGCTGAGGTGAAAATTATCACAGCGGTATCTATTACTCCGCGTTCGAATGACACCCTCCAATATAAATTTAAGAGGGGTACTATGATTCGAACCTACATCATTTTTAGCTTCTCACCATCGCTATCAGAAAAATCACAAAACCAATCACTGCGGCTAAAGGAATCACAAACCCCATCCAGTCTTGTGTCGATCCTTTTGGTGAATTTTTCATAGCATGACGCATACGTGGAAATATAAAAACAAGCATTCCAATCATTAATGCTGCTGAACCAATTGTTACCCAATTCATTTTTTGAACCTCTTAATAAAAATAAAAAAAAACCCCGCTTAGAATAAGCGGGGTTTTTTAATGATTTGACTAAAACTAATTAATCGTCACCTAACGCACCCAGCAAATGTAACAACGCTGAGAACATGTTAAGCAGAGACAAGAACAAGCTTGCTGTTGCCATGATGTAGTTGGTTTCGCCACCATGAATAATGGAAGAAGTTTCATATAAAATGAAGCCACTCATAATCATTATTACGCCAGCACTAACAGTAAGAGACAATGCTGGAATACCCATAAAGATGTTCAATAAAGAAGCACCGATGATGACAAGCATGCCCACCATCAAGAAGCCGCCCATGAAGCTAAAGTCTTTACGAGTGGTTAATGCGTAACCCGATAAACCAAGGAAAATAACACCAGTACCACCTAAAGCAGTCATTACGATGCTTGGGTTAACGGCTAGATAGTAAGCAACCATAGGGCCGATACCAAAACCGAGTAAACCGGTAATAGCAAATATGACAGGAATACCTGTAGCAGAGTTAGCCGTTTTTGGTAAAACGAACCAAAGCATGACGATGCCTGCAATCGTTGCAACCAGACCCATACCTTGAGATGC
>JAUVGM010000235.1 GCA_030593785.1 Gammaproteobacteria bacterium
ATAATGCGCCTGTAGCTCAGTTGGATAGAGTGTCGCCCTCCGAAGGCGAAGGTCACAGGTTCGACTCCTGTCAGGCGCGCCAACTTACAGTAAAAAATTATATTAGTTAAGTACTCCTGGGGTGCGCCAACTAATAGTAAAAATTATGATTGGCTAAGTACTCCTGTGGTTCGCCAATCATTTAAATGGACTTGTTATGTCAGCCAAGAAAGTGCTCATTATTCAATACTCACAAAGTGGCCAACTTACAGATGTAGTTAACTCTGTTACCGCACCACTTATCGCATCCGATAACGTAAAGATTCAAACACTGACGTTGCACCCGGAAAAATTATATCCTTTCCCTTGGCCTTTAATTCGTTTTTTTAATATTTTTCCGGAATGTATCTATTTAGATCCTCCAGCCCTTAAACCACTGGATATCAATAAAGATGAAAAGTTTGATTTGGTCATTCTTGCTTACCAAGTTTGGTTCTTAGCACCTTCTCTTCCTATCACCGCATTCCTAAAAAGCCCTGAAGGCAAAAATCTGCTCCAAGATACTCCGGTAATCACACTTATCGGCTGTCGTAATATGTGGGTTATGGCGCAAGAAGCCGTTAAAAAGCTCTTAAAAGAAGCGAATGCTCGCTTACTCGACAATGTTGTACTTACTGACCAAGGCTCAACACTCGCTAGTTTTATAACCACACCACGTTGGGTACTTACAGGTAAAAAAGGTGCCTTTTGGGGACTTCCGGCAGCAGGCATTGCAGATAAAGACATTCAGGAAGCAGAACGATTTGGCCATGCGATACGCGATGCCCTTGCAGATGGTAGAGAAAAAAATAATAGCCCTATTTTAAATGGGCTGGGCGCCGTTAATGTAGATGTAAGTTTGGTACAATCAGAAAAAGCAGGCTACCGCAGCTTCCGTGTATGGGGAGCATTATTACGGCTAATTGGCAAGCCAGCCAACCCTTTGCGAAAACTTGTTTTGGTTTTTTATATCATATTCTTAATTGCATTAATTTTAACAATTGTACCAATTACCATGATTTTGCAAAAATTATTGAAACCGTTATTAAAGAAAAAATTTCAAGCCATTAAAGATCAGTTCGAGCTACCCTCCGGCTCTGCTGAAGATAAGATTACAATCAGGAACTAAAGATTTTCCGTGAGCATTAACGTTTATATTACTCAAACATCCGCCGTACTACCCAATGAAGCGGTCACCAATGATGAAATTGAAAATGTACTTGGAATGGTGCATGGAAAACCATCACGGGCTAAACGTATTGTATTAAGACAAAATGGCATCAAGGAACGTTACTATGTTCTTGATCCTAAAACCGGCCAACCTGTATTTACCAATGCTCAGTTAACAGCAAATGCTGTTAAACAGCTCTTCGCTGATGAGAATGATCTCAATACAATTGGTTGTCTTGCCTGCGGTACTACGCTAGCCGATCAGATTGCGCCTAACCATGCGGTTATGGTTCACGGTGAATTAAAAAATACACATTGTGAAGTTAATGCGGCATCTGGCATCTGTATGTCGGGAATAGCCGCATTAAAATATGCATGGATGTCCGTTAAGTGTGGAGAACATACATTAGCCGTCTCAACCGGCTCTGAAACTTCATCGGTTATGCTCCGTGCTGAAAAATTTTCTCAACCCGAAACTCATACGCCTGAAGAACTCGAAGAACAACCTGAACTTTCCTTTGAAAAAGATTTTTTACGCTGGATGCTATCTGATGGTGCGGGTGCATTCTTAATTGAAAACACACCAAATCAACGCTCTTCACAACCTGTATTACATATTGATTGGATTAAAATGCTCTCCTTCGCCAATGAAATGGAAACGTGCATGTATGCCGGTACAGAAAAAAATGAAAAGGGTGAGTTAAGAAGCTGGACTGACTTCGATAAAGATGAGTTGATGGAGCGTTCCATCTTAACTATCTCTCAAGATGTTCGTTTATTAAATGAAAATATTGTAGATGTTGTTTTAATTAAAGCGCTTAAACAAATCATTGAAGAAACGAATCTCAATATTGATGAAATAGATTTTTTCCTTCCACATATTTCATCCATGTATTTTTATGATCGAGTCGCTAAAGCATTAACTGAGAATGGCTTCCATATTCCACAAGAAAAATGGTTTACCAATTTAACCACTCGCGGCAACACCGGCTCTGCTTCTATTTATATTATGCTTGATGAACTTTTAAAATCAGGAAAAGTAAAAAGCGGTAATAAAATACTTTGCTTCATCCCTGAAAGTGGCCGTTTCTCAAGTTCATTCATGTTACTCACCGCGGTATGAAAAAAGAACAAACACCTCAACAACCTCATGAAATGTATGAGGGTGGCTCGAAGGTTGTTTATACCGTTAATGCTGATGGTAAATATGAATTATCCAGTACCACCGGCTGGGAACCTGAAACCATAGTTTTATCTCAGGCGCTGGAAGAAATTGATCGCCTAAGCCAACAAGCATTATTAAAAGTACAACAAGGCATTAGTTCACCGCTTGAATACCACATGTATGCACAACGCATGGACCTGCAAATGCTCGCAGCCGCGGTTGGAAAATTTCAATGGCAAGTAAAGCGTCATTTCAAACCCACAAGGTTTGTTAAATTATCTCAACAACAAGTTGAAAACTATGCTTCTGTACTTGGCATTGATACAAATCAGTTAGTAACCATTCCGAATGACTAAAGAATTTATTCACACACCCTCTGCACATTGTGAAACAGGTACGGTATCTAACCTACTCCGTTCCTATGGCCTTGAAATATCTGAACCCATGATTTTTGGCCTTGGTAGTGGAATGACCTTTGCTTACCTGAAACACATTAAAATAAATGGCTTACCTTTAATCGCTTATCGTATGCCGCCAAAAATGATTATTAAACTTTTATCCTGGAGAATCTCTGGCTTAAAATTTAAATATGAAACATTTCGTAATGAAGACAAGGGAAAGCTTGCCCTCGACTCCATGCTTGCACAAGACAAGGCGGTAGGCCTTCAGACTTCTGTTTTTTTCTTGCCTTATTTTCCACAAGCCATGCGCTTTCACTTTAATGCTCATAACCTTGTTGCTTATGCAAAAGAAGGTGATGAGTATAAATTAAGTGATCCTGTTTTTCCTGAACTGGTCACAACAAAAGAAGACGATCTGCAACGGGCTCGCTTTAGCAAAGGCGCATTGGCACCGAAAGGTTTAATGTATTACCCCAGTGAAGTGCCCGATAGTATTGATTATGATCTTGTTATTCCAAAAGCAATTCGTTTTACCGGAAAAATGAACGGCCGTTGGAATCCAGTACCCATTGCTGGCGTTCATGGTATGCGTTTATTAGCGAAAAACATTTCAAAACTGGAAAAAGCTGATCAACATTACGCACAATTATTCATGGGGCACATTGTGCGTATGCAAGAAGAAATTGGCACAGGTGGAGCAGGCTTTCGTTTTATTTATGCTGCATTTTTACAGGAATCTGCCAGTCTTCTTGACTCGCCTTTTTTACATGAACGTTCTTCTGAACTAACAAATATTGGTGATGAGTGGCGTGACTTTGCTGTGCTTTGTGCCCGACTAAGCAAAAAACGTAAAGGTCAAAATTATTCGGATGCAGCGAAGCAACTTTATAAGATTGCAGATATGGAACTGGATTTTTATCAGCGACTAAGTAAATTTAAAAGGTAATACAACTAGTCACGCAATAAATGTTTATAACTTATCACGGCAAAAAATAAACAAACCGCAGATAAACTGAGTAGCTTTGCTATTTCCGGTAGAATATCTATAAAGCTACCTTCTCTTAACAAGATTGTTAAAAAACCTTCCAGCCCCCAGTTCATTGGCGAATAACCCGAAATATTTTTCATCACTTCGGGCATAACATAAGTTGGTACCATTACCCCACCAATCGCAGCCAATAATAAATTAGTTACACCGCCAATCGTGGTTGCCTGATCGGTGGTGTTAACGCGCACTGCAATCAACATCGCTAAACTAATTGCTAATAAACTTATCGACATCGACATCGGTATTAATAACCATGCATTATCTGAAAGCTGTAAAGCCTGACCACCAGCAGCCGGTACCAGGTACATTCCAACTAAAAACATCAATAGCGTTTGAATAAGATTGATGATGATATACGGTATTATTTTTCCAAATATGAAATAACCATCCGCAATGGGCATTGTTTTTAAACGTTGTAATGTTCCATGTTGTTTTTCAACAATGAACGTTGTTGATAAAGGAATGACAACAAAAAACATTGAAAAAATTAACCATGCAGGAACACTTTGTTGTACCGAACTTGGTTGTTTTGCTTCAAGCTTGTCTTCACTAATCGAAATTTCATGTTCATCTACTAAACTAACACCTAAAAACTTATCTTTTAGTCCTTGTTGCATAAATGAATCA
>JAUVGM010000037.1 GCA_030593785.1 Gammaproteobacteria bacterium
AAAGGTATCGAATTGGGGGTGGACTATGCGCAGACCTTATCCTGCTATGCTCCTGATGAGGAAGGTAAAGCATGTGGTCGATGTGACTCCTGTCGCTTACGACAACAGGGCTTTGAAGCTGCAAATGTTCCGGATCCGACGCTCTATTCTATCGGGTGAATATTGCACTCTAAGGTTCACATTGTCGTTTTACGGGTTACATCCTAAGCCGCTTCGGCTATAATTTACCGCATAATAAGAACCTACTACTTCTTAAATAGTAATATAAATCAAATAGTTATTTCAGAGGACTTCATTTATGTCATTCGAGAGTTTTGCTTCGGCACAATCCTTTTTCTTGTGGTCAACATTTATCATCGCCTTGATATTAGGTTTAGTGGCAAATAAAACAAACTTCTGCACAATGGGTGCGGTTTCCGATTTAGTAAACATGGGTGACGCTGGCCGTATCCGCGCCTGGATTTTAGCAGCTACAGTGGCTTTAATTGGTGTTGTTGCCTTGGAGTCTTTAGGTCTGGTTAATATGTCATCAACATTACCTCCTTACCGTGGTAGTGAATTCCAGTGGGGACGTTACATTTTAGGCGGTGTTCTTTTTGGTATCGGAATGACATTCGCGAGTGGTTGCGGTAACAAAACTTTGATTCGAATCGGTGGTGGTAATATCAAATCAATTTTTGTCTTTGCTGTTATTGCTGTTATTGCCTATTACATGGTTGACCCTTTTAAAGAATTACCTTCAACGTGGTATCAAACATATTTCGCTTCATGGTTAGGTCAGGCGGCTATTTCATTAGACACACCTCAAGACTTAGGTAGCATTGTTGGGAACTGGTTTGGCGTATCTGCAATGACCATGCGCATCGTTTTAGGTGTAGTGGTTGCGGCTATTGCTCTACGATTTATCTTCCGCTCAGAAGAATTCCGTAAAAGCGGAGACAATGTTTTCTCTGGTATAGTGATTGGTCTTATTGTATTACTTGCGTGGTACTTCACTTCAAATGTCGCGGTTAATACAGAAGATGGCGCTTTCAGTATGACTCAGTTCTACGGTGAATGGGACATGATGATGGATAGTGAAGAAGGTAAGCCAAAAAATGGTTCTACTAATTTGCAGGCGCAATCCTTTACCTTTATTAGCCCAATTGGCCAGATGTTTGGTTATGTTGGTTCTAGTTTCTCAAGTGCGTTTTTATCTTTTGGTGTTGTAGCTGTTCTCGGTGTTATTTTAGGTTCTTTCATTTGGACATTAATTTCACGTAGCTTCCGCATCGAGTGGTTTAACTCATTCAAAGACTTTTATATGCATATGATTGGTGCAGTTCTAATGGGCTTTGGTGGCGTATTAGGCTTAGGTTGTACTATCGGGCAGGGAATCACTGGTGTCTCAACATTGGCCTTAGGTTCTTTCCTGGTCTTTATCAGTATCGTATTCGGTAGCGCTATGACCATGAAGATCCAGTATTACCAAATGGTTTATGAAGATGAAGCGACCTTCATTAAGTCACTTTTAAGCTCATTGGTTGATATGAAGTTATTACCAGCGGGTATGCGTAAATTAGATGCAATTTAATTCAAAAATTAGGCCAATATCAGCTCTTTAGGTCTTGTTATTCCCAGTGAGTTCGGTAAAATTCCGGCCTCCAAACAAGGGCCGTTAGCTCAGTTGGTAGAGCAGTGGACTTTTAATCCATTGGTCCCGCGTTCGAGTCGCGGACGGCCCACCATCTATTAAAAAGACCTGTCAGAAATGACAGGTCTTTTTTTTGCTTCGATAAAATCGTAAAAAAAAGCCTGACTTAAATCTTAAGTCAGACTTTTATTCTTTAGATACTAATTATTTATTAATCAGGTTTGCATGCATCGGGGTCAATATTAATAACTCGTGCAGCATGACAAAGTGCGGCTGCTCTTTCATCATAGATATGACTACTATCAACGGGTTCAAGTGTACCTTGTGTGTCCAGAAAGGCTTTTACGTTAGGACGTAAGCCAACTAAAAAGACAAAGCGATCAGAGGATGCCAGGGTGTCTCTGATCATGTCATTGATAGCCATGGCAGAAGTAAAGTCCACTGAGGGGACACCACTTAAGTCAATAACTAATGAATCATATTCGCTAAAGTGAGCCAGGCGACGAACCATACCTTTAGCGGCACCAAAACTCAGTGGACCTTCCATATGATATAAAAGAATACGTCCCCGAGCTTCATTGAGAATGGCTTTCTCATGTTCATTTATAGGCGTTTCATCTGTGGGTAAATTGACGGCCAACGCGCTTTCATGTTGCAAGTCAGACATTCGTTTCATAAAGATCATGGATGCCATCACCATACCGGTTGCAACAGCCATGATGAGATCGATAAAGACGGTCATTAACAGCACAGTCACCATGAGGAGAACTCCGGCTTTAGGTGCCGTTTTGAGACGTTTGAGATAATCCCAGTCAATGATGTCAGTACCCACTTTCACCAGAATACCTGCAAGTACAGCCTTGGGGATATTGGCAGCCAATTCGCCTCCGCCTAAAACAATAATTAGTAGAATAACCGCATGTAAGGCACCGGAAATGGGGGTTAAACCTCCTGCTTTAACGTTGACCACCGTACGCATGGTTGCACCTGCACCGGGTAATCCACCAAAAATACCTGCCACAGTGTTACCAATGCCCTGACCAATGAGTTCACGGTCAGATTTGTGGTGAGTCCGTGTAATGTTATCGGCAACCAGTGAGGTCAGTAGGGAGTCAATGGCTCCTAATGCTGCCAGAATCAACGCAGATTTAATCATGTCAGGTAAATGCTCAAGCATGATTGTAGGGAGTTGCGGAGCAGGAAAACCGGTTGGAATATTGCCCAGAATAGGCGCTCCACTGTCTTTCATAAAAAACATATAAGCCATAGTACCAACGACAAGTGCCAGTAATGGAGAAGGCATCATTTTGTTTAGCTTAGGGACGAACTTCGGTACGCTATAGACAATAGCCAGAGCAATTAAGGCCAGTATTAGTGAAGAATTATGAATATTGCTGAAGAACTCGGGCATCATTTGCACAGCTTCGATAGGTTTCGCAGATGTTGCGTGGCCAAGCAAAGGGCCAATCTGAATCAGGATAATAATGACACCGATGCCACTCATGAAACCGGATACGACCGGGTGGGGGACGAATTCAATGAATTTACCAACACGCAATACACCAAATAAGATCTGAAACAGGCCTCCCATCATGACGACGGTAAAGGCTAATGCTGCACCAGTCGCGGGATCATTTGGGTACAGAGAAGTATATTGAGTAAAGATGAGTGCCATAACAACTGTCATGGGGCCTGTTGGACCTGAAACCTGGGCAGGTGTTCCACCAAAAAGGGCAGCAAAAAAGCCAACGAAAATAGCACCGTAAATGCCAGCAATCGGGCCTGCTCCTGAAGCCACCCCCATAGCAAGTGCGAGTGGTAATGCAACCACGGCAGCGGTTAAACCACCAAAAATATCACCCCGAACATTATTAAAATGCAGGCCATTAATGTAATTCATTATTTTTTTTCCTAATCAGAGTTTTTAAGGTGTACACAATAAAATGGATGTCATAATTTACCTGCAAATTGCAGGGCTGTGAAGTCATTGGGTTATTAACATTATGGGGCTTAATACCGGCTGCAATTTAGAAAGGTAACACTATTTCTTTGGTATTTTGCATAACTTCAATTTCGGACTCGATACTGATTTGATCGGGGTTCTCTATTGATTGCTGCATGAGTTTTTCATAAAGTTTGCTTTGTTCCCATATTTGTTGCTGACCATTTTCGTCGTGGATATAGGCTGCCCAGGGAATAAATTTTGTTAGTGGAAATAATTGTTCTTTTCTGGGGGATATGTCTACATTGAGGCCTGAAATAAATAAAACATTTTTGCCTTTATATGCAGGATCTTGCGCAATACTTCGATAAGCGCGATCAAATTCTATTTGGGTGTTGGCCTGGGCTGCGGTTAATGCCGGTGATTCTGAATTAACAATATAAGGCATGACAGGTAATAAGTTTTTTTCAAGGTGATCGCGGCCTTCAGCATGTTGGCTAATATTACGCTTGAAATAAAAAAGTTCAGGTTTTAAATATTGCTTAATGGCTTGTTGAGAATCTGCACGCCAATCGACTCCCTTTAAAGAGTTAACTAATTCTTTTGTAGCAATAAAAACTTTTGCCGTACTCAGTGATACTTCAGGGAGTGGAGGCATGCCGCGATTATCAACATCAATGAAATGATCCAGTTTAAGAAACAATCCTTGTTCCCGTTCAAGGTGGAGTAAATAATTATCAATGACAACGAGATGTTTACCGTTTTCGTATTTTAAAAAAATATTGTTTTGTGCAAATTCATATTCGTTTAAATACCATTCTAATGCGTTACAAATTTTGCCGCAGTTGGAAGTCACATTTTGTTGCGACGTTTGTAAACGCCGGTACATACCAAATTGTTTTGAATCAGGATCGTAACCAACATGGCTTGCCTGAATTATAAAAAGGTCTTTTCCGTGCTGGGCGTGTGGGCCATGACGATCAGTGGCGACGATGCCACCGACGAGTCCATGATTAAATGGAAAGGTAGCAAAATGTTTTGCTAAAAGAATAATGGGATAACCCTGGCTTTCATCAGAACAAAAAGCACGTGAGGGCATAATTTTACCTGACTCAAAACCGAGTGAGCGGCAAAGGTTATAGACGCGTGGGGCGAAATGGCTATAGCGCATAGAAACAGCAGCCATATTATAAGTGCCGAGTAGACTAGAGAGTGTTCCGCTGCTTAAATTTGCATGAGGCATTCCACTTGTCCTTTTTATTTTTTTTGTTAAAGCGTTGTTCCTAAGATATCCAGTAATAGATAAGCGACAAGCACTATCGAAATCCAGAACACCATGCTACCCGTTGGCCAACTTTCAGAGAGATGATATTTAGCCATTGACGATCGTGAGAAGGTTTTGCGAACACCTTGCACCGATGTAATAGCTGTTGTCATCATAGACTCCTTTGCACGCTGTAGAACAGTTTTTCCACGTTGCGCGCTCGCAGGTAATAACTTGCGATAAAGCCATTCTACATCCAAATTGACTGAATGTAACTCAGGTGGGTAGAGCCCTTGTTTATTCAACCAGACAAAGGCCAATGCGGAGAAGAACAGCAGCTGTAATTGCACCAGAACATGGGTCATATCGTATGGCCAGTATTCGACTTCCCAGGGCAGCAGGGCATACAGGTATTGCGGCTGAGTACCAACAAAAATACATAACACGGCGGCAATGGTCATGGCGACTAACATGTTGGTTGGCGCTTCTTTAGTACGAATACCGGAGTCATGGGCAAAAAAAGCAAAGTAGGGAATTTTGATACCGGCGTGGTGGAAGACTCCGGCAGAAGCAAACAACATGAGTAGCCATAAGTAACCATAGTTTTCACTCATTAGAGCGACCATGATCATGGACTTACTGACGAAACCACTGAAAAGAGGGAAAGCTGAAATAGACAATGCACCAACAATACATAACACGGTGGTTTTTGGCATCGACTTGTAGAGTCCACCGAGATCAGAGCCATTAATAGTACCGGCTCGATATAACACCGCTCCCATACTCATAAAGAGCAAACCTTTAAAAATTACATCACTAAAGGCGTGAGCAACCGCGCCGTTCAAGGCTAAGGCAGTGCCAATCCCGATACCCGTGACCATAAATCCGATTTGATTGATTAAACTGTAGGCGAGCACTTTGCGCAGATCATTTTCAATCACTGCGTAAAAAATAGGAAAGCAGGCCATGGTGACGCCAATGTAAATTAAAATTTCTTCGCCGGCAAAACCACGGGCTAAGGAATAAACCGCCACCTTGGTGGTAAAGGCAGAAAGAAAAACGGTTCCCGTGACAGTGGCTTCAGGATAACCATCGGTGAGCCAGCTGTGTAAAAAGGGAAAGGCGGCTTTGATACCAAAGGCGATAAAAATTAACCAACCGGCGGTACTGTTTAATCCAATATGATTAAATGCAAGCGACCCGGTGTTGTGATAGTAGACTAATGCACCTGCTAATAAAAATACGCCGGACATAACTTGAAAAAGTAAATAGCGAACACCGGCTTTAAAAGCACGTTCAGTTCCGCGTGCCCAAATAAGAAATACAGAACTGATCGCCAGCAGTTCCCAAAAAATAAACAGGGTAATTAAATCACCGGCGAACACTGCGCCTAAAGCACTACCTGCGTAGACTAATCCGGCAACGTGTTGTTTGGTGTCGGTGACGTGTAGTGAATAAATACCGGCAATAAAACTGGCAAGACAAAATAAATAAGCAAACAGCAGGCTGAGTTTATCCGTGCGCATGGCGGTTAACTCATAATCCATAATGGAATACGTTGTTAAAATACCTGCATCAAGATTAAACCATAAATGTAAACCTGTGATAAGCGGGGTTGCCAATAAAACAACTTTACGCACATTGCCTTGAGTGGCGAGTACCAGCAGCGCACCAAGATAAAAAATAATAAAAGGAGATAACTCAATCATTGTAATAATCTTCTTTACGCATAACGACTTTGCGAATTAATTTTGCGACCACAACTAATGCAACGCAGGCGACGAAACCGTAGATAGCGTAAAACGCAGGTATATTTTCCCAGACCAAACCTATGTGACGATGAATAACAAAATCGGCAAGCACTAAAATGACACAAAGCGCATAAAAAACATAAAGCACACGGTTGACGTTTTCAGGTTTATCAAAAAAATAAATTTTTTCATCTTGCTTATCGTTCATGTTTTCACTGCTCATGTCAGGAACCTCCCGTGGCCAAGGTTGCCAGTTGATACAGTGGATCAGGATAGAAAAATAAAATAACGCACGTGATGGATGTAATGATCATTGCTAGTAACATTGTTTTGGGTGCTTCGGTTATTTCTGTGTAGTGTGACCCACTGGCAGGTTTGGAAAAGAAGGCACGAATAGGTATGGGTAGCAGGTAGGCAATGTTCAATAATGAACTGAGCATTAATACTGCGACCAATAATAATTGTCCTGTCTCAACCGCACCTAAACCGAGATACCATTTACTCCACATGCCACCAAGAGGCGGTAAGCCAATAATACTTAAGGTGGCAATAAAAAAGGCGGTGAAGGTGATCGGCATTGCTCGACCTAAACCATCAAGTTCACTCACCAATTTTTTATGCGTGGCAACAAAAATGGCACCGGCTGCAAAAAAGAGTGTGATCTTGGCAAAAGCATGCATAGCGATATGCATAGACGCGCCCATTAATCCTGCTTTGCTTGCGAGCATTGCACCTAAGGTAATGTAACTTAATTGACTAACGGTGGAATACGCTAAACGTGCTTTGAGATTGTCTTTGGTCATGGCGATCATGGAGGCAAAAAGTATCGTGGCGGCTGCAACCCAGATTAACCCGCCGGTAATGTCATTTGATAAAATAAAATCACTACCAAAAATATAAATGGTAACCTTAAGTAAAGTAAAGACGCCGACTTTTACAACAGCAACCGCATGCAATAATGCACTGACGGGCGTAGGTGCAACCATAGCCGCAGGCAACCAGCGGTGAAAAGGCATAATGGCGGCTTTGCCAATGCCAAATAAAAATAACGCATACAGTAAACCGGCCCATGCCGGATCAAGTTTACCGGCTAATATGCCGCCTTGTTGAAAGTCGAGTGTGCCAGCAACAAACCATGTGACTAAAATACCCAGTAAGAAAAGACCGATGGATGTGCCTAATAAAATACCGAGATAAGTGCGCCCACCGCGTCGTGCTTCATCAGTGCCTGCATGTGTCACAAGTGGATAAGTCGAGAGTGTCAGTAATTCATAAAACAAAAAAAGTGTGAACAGGTTGGCAGAGAAGGCAACGGCCATGGTGCATGAAATAGCAAGCGCAAAGGCAGCGTAAAATCGGGTTTGATTTTTTTCTTTGTGGCCACGCATATAACCGATCGAATAAATAGACGTAACTAGCCATAGCAAACCGGCAACCAATGCAAACAACATTCCCAGAGCTTCAACTTTAAAAGCGATGCTGAGTCCCGGAATGGGTTCGGCAATCGTTACGGCAAAGTCGTTTCCATCCATAAACTGGATGGCGAGACTCACCACTAAAATAGCAACAAGTGAAGCTGTTATTAATGTTACTGCTTCTCGAATATTCGGATGGTTGCGGCTGGTAATAATGCCGAACATACCGAACAAGGGTAAAAGTATGATTGCTAAAATCAGCGCTTCAGGATTCATTTATTCATGACTCCTGATATTGAAGATGTATTAATAACGCCTAAAACATCGGCTGCTTTTTCTGCAACACCCACGGTTAAGCTGGTGTCTAAACCAAAATAGATATTTGCACAGACCAAAACCCAAAGGGGAACTAGTAAAAGCAGAGGCGCTTCTTGTACGGACTGATTGGAATCGGTAACGGGTTTAAAATAAAGCGCTTCAATTAACTTACCAATATAAATGACCGCAAGTAACGAGCCGAACAGAATTACTGCGACTGAAATCCATGCTTGTTGTTCAAGTGCCGCAGTCACTAAATACCATTTACTAATAAAGCCAGCTGTGCCCGGTATACCGATTAAACTTAAACCGGCTATTACAATCGCGCCAAAGGTCCATGGCATTTGTTTACCTAAGCCGTTAATATTTTTCATGTTACATGAGCCGATACGATAAATAATCGCACCAACGGCCATGAACAATGCTGCTTTCATTAAGGCATGATTAAAAAGATGAACCAGCGCAGCGGTGATACCTTTGCTTGAGGCAAAGCCAATGCCTAAAGCGATATAACCAATTTGTGCAACACTGGAATAGGCGAGTAACTTTTTAATGTTGCTTTGATAGATTGCATATATCGAGGCGATAATAATGGCTGCCATACCAGATAATATAAATATGTCATAGGTGGGCGTTGCCAGTAAAAAATCATTAGGGAAAATAGTGAAGAGCACACGCAGCATAATATAAATGGCTACTTTGGTTGCGGTTGCTGCAAGAAAAACGGTAACAACAGATGGCGCGTAGGTATAGGCGTTGGGTAACCAGAGGTGCAAAGGATACATGGCCAGTTTTAATGCAATACCAATCATGATAAAGGCAAAACCGGTGTGCACAGTTTTAAGATGTGCTAACTCAGGTAAAAGTTTTGCCAGGTCCTGCATGTTTAATGTGCCGGTTTGCGAATAGATTAAACCCACACCAATTAAAAAGAAGGTTGCACCAATGGTACCCATGATCAGGTATTGATAGGCTGAGGTCAGTGCCTGACGATTTCTGCCCAGACTGATCAGCGCATAAGAAGAGAGCGATGATATTTCTAAAAAGACAAAAACATTAAAAAGATCGCCGGTTTGTGTGATCCCCAGTAGACCGGTTAAGCAAAGTAAAAAAGCACTATAGAACAGCGGTATCTGTTGTTGCGGGATTTCTTTTTCCGCACTGAGTAAAGCATAAGGTAAAGTAATCGCCGCAATTGCAGCAACAATTAATGCAACTAATGCATTCACTGCATCAATACGATATTCAATTCCCCACGGTGGAGCCCAGCCGCCCAACTCATAACTGATCACGCCATCATTAAGCACCATCCACAGTTGGCTGCTGGCAAGAACAGCACAAATAAAGGTGATGATGAGTGTTGCTAGCCAGGGCAGTCGGCCACGCGGCAAAACAGCAACTATTGGTGCTGCAATAAGCGGGATAACAACAAGTAACAGGCTAATATGATTTCCCATTATAACGAATGATCCATTTCGTGAATTTCATCTTCTTCAATGGTGCCGTAGGATTCTTTAATCCGTACTACTAAGGCTAAGCCCAGTGCAGTGGTTGCCACGCCTACAACAATGGCGGTGAGGATCAACACATGCGGTAAAGGGTTTGAATAGAGTTTTACCCCTTCAGTAATAATGGGCGCAGCCCCTTCTTTTACCGTGCCTATACTTATATAAAGAAAGAAAACAGAAACCTGAAAAATATTCAGGCCGATAATTTTTTTAATCAGGTTGCCGCGATTGATTACGGTATATAATCCTACCATCATTAAAAAAATCACAATCCAATAATTATAATGGCTAATAAAAAAATCCATTATGGTCTGCCTCGGCCTGCAAAAGCGAAAAAAATAATCAACATGACAGCAGTAACGGTCATGCCGACGCCCAGTTCGACTAATAAAATTCCGAGATGTTGGCCTTTAATTTGTGTGCTGCCTAATACACTGTAATCAAGGTAGTTAGCGCCAAGAAAAAGTGAAACCACACCAACGCTGGCATAAAGCACAACGCCAGCGCTGGCCAGTATGCGTAAGATGTGTGGTGGAATAATTTTTTCTGCTGCATCAAGTCCAAATACCAAAGCGTAAAGTATCAATGCGGCGCTAAAAATTACGCCGGCCTGAAAGCCGCCGCCCGGGCCAAAGTCACCATGAAATTGAACATAAAGGGCAAAAAGTATAATGAGTGGAATAAGGAATTTTGCGACTATGCGCAAGATAGGGTTACGTTTCATCCTCTTCCCTTTTTTTATTTATGCCTGGATTTGAATTAGAATTTGGGATTGAAGGTTTACCACCTAACAATAATAAAACAGCAACGCCAGCAGTAAAAATAACCGCAACTTCTCCTAAGGTATCAAAACCACGGTAACTCGCGAGTACCGCGGTAACAATATTCGGTACACCGGTTTCGGGCAGTGCATTGTTAATGTAATACTGCGCAACATGCATGTTTGCCGGCGCAGCTGGATCACCAAAAGCGGGTATATCCAACGTACCGTAAACCAAAGCCATGCCAGTAATAACAACCACGGCTAATGGCAACCAGGGACGATGAGCATGACTGCGTTTTTCATGATGATTTTTTGTTAATGCCAGTGTAGTTAACATTAATATTGTTGAAATACCGGCACCCACGGCTGCTTCTGTAAAAGCAACATCAAGTGCATCCATGACAACAAATAATGTTGCAGATAACAAACTGAAAATACCAAATAACATAATGGTAGCAAAGAGGTTTGT
>JAUVGM010000185.1 GCA_030593785.1 Gammaproteobacteria bacterium
GTAATAATATAGATGAGTTTGATAACCTGATATCAACAGCCAGAGTCTTTGCTCGTGTTGAACCAACGCAAAAATTAGATATTGTTAACTCGTTACAACGAAATGGCCATTTTGTTGCCGCTACAGGTGATGGTGCTAATGATGCTCCAGCATTAAAAGCGGCAGAAGTTGGTGTGGCAATGGGTAAATATGGAACAGATGTTGCCAGAGAATCATCCGAGCTTATTATTACAGATGATAATTTTTCATCAATTGTTGCGGGTATAGAAGAGGGGCGAGTTGCCTATAACAATGTACGTAAAGTTATTTTTCTTCTTATCTCTACAGGTGCGGCAGAAATTGTTTTATTCACACTGGCTTTATTAAGTGGTTTACCTTTGCCTTTACTTGCGGTGCAATTGTTATGGTTAAATTTGGTAACAAACGGCATTCAGGATGTGGCTTTAGCCTTTGAACCCGCCGAAGGAGATGAGTTAAGCAATCCACCGCGTTCACCTAAAGAAGGAATCTTTAATCGAATAATGATTGAGCGTGTGTTGCTCTCAGCATTGGTTATCGGGGTCGTAGCATTTCTGGTCTTTCAGTATTTATATACTCAAGGCCATTCATTAGATGCATCTCGAAATGGCACATTATTGTTAATGGTTTTATTTGAAAATATTCACGTCTTCAACAGCCGTTCAGAAACACGATCTGTTTTTAATCATAATCCATTACGTAATCATTTTTTGTTATTTGGAACTTTGGCTGCACAACTTATACACATCGGGGCGATGTATACACCTTGGATAAGTGATGTGTTACGTATACAACCCGTATCATTAGATTATTGGTTTGATATGTTACTTATCGCTATAACGGTGCTTTTTGCAATGGAATTACATAAGCTTATACGTCGTAAGTTCTAACTACATCTCTTAACGTATTGGATTTTTAAATAAATTTAAACATGCTCTTTTCACATAATAAAAGAGTGTGCCTTCATATCCAGGTATTCGATCTTTCTCTAAAGAAATTTTAAAAAAAGCCGCTATTCATTGTATAGAATATTCTTTAAAACTAATGGTTTACCTCAGGGATTCAATATGAACATGAATAATATTTCTCTTAAAATAAAACTGTATGCTTTAGTCGCTATATCGGTTTCATTTATGATTTTATCAACATCGGTCTCTATTATTAAAATGAGCGGGATTGGTGATGAAATTGCTGCGATTGCAGAACAGGATATTCCACTGACTGAAGCCGTGACTAAAGTTACGATTCATCAGTTAGAGCAGGCAATAAATTTTGAGCGGATTTTACGTTTCGGCGTAGAAATGCAATCAGAAGCAAATGCAACCAAACACTATAAAAAAGCGATTGCAGAATTTAATAGGCATTCTAAAATTGTTAATACTGCAATCAAGCATGGCGAAGAAATTTCACACCAGGCAATTCAAACAGCACATAATGAAAAAGACAAAAAAGAATTTGAAGATGTAGAAAGTATTCTTACAAAAATTGAAATCCAACATAAGGATTATGAAGTACATGTCAATGAAATTATAAAAGCAATAGACCATGGAGACATGCATCATGCTCATGAAATTGCTGAAAAGACTGAAGTGGAAGAAGAGAAAATTGATCATGCCTTAGAATCATTACTTGCTGAACTGGAAAAATTTACTGCGGAAGCAGCACTACAGGCTGAGCATGACGAACAAACGGCTTTGCGTATCCTTTTCATTATAGCGGTCATTTCAATTATTATTAGTAGTGGTATGGCAGTATTTATTATTCGAGGCTTACTTAAAAAGATCAGAGCTGCTGTTAACGTTGCAGAAGTCATTTCATCAGGTGACTTAACACAAGAAGTTGTTGTAGATGGCACGGATGAAATGGGTAGGCTTTTAGGCGCATTGAGTACAATGCGCACTAATTTATATAACATGATAATTCAAATGAATGATTCGTCTTCACAGCTGGCAGCAGCATCGGAAGAGCTGGCAACCGTGAGTGAAGAAACAAGTCAAAATATAAATAGCCAACAATCTGAAGTTGAACAGGCAGCAACTGCAATTAATGAAATGACTGCAACTATTCAGGAAGTCGCTAGAAATGCAGCAAGTACATCTGAGACAGCATTTACAACAAATCAATTAACGGTGGAAGGACAAAACATTGTTAAACAAACGGTTAGCTCTATTAGTCAATTGGCAAATGATATTGAGAATGCCTCTGGTGTAATACATCAATTGGAATCACATAGTGAAAACATTGGTGGTGTACTTGATGTGATTAAAAATATTGCAGAACAAACTAATTTGTTGGCTTTAAATGCAGCTATTGAAGCGGCAAGGGCCGGTGAACAGGGACGAGGATTTGCAGTGGTTGCAGATGAAGTACGAACTTTAGCCAGCCGTACTCAGGAATCAACGCAGGAAATTGAATCGATGATTGATAAGTTGCAAAGTGGTTCCAGAGAAGCTGTTCAAGTGATGGAATCTAGTCGTAAACAAGCTTCTGAAAGTGTAGAACATGCTAATAGTGCTGGTTCTGCTTTACAGAGTATAACGGAGTCAGTATCTCTCATTTCTGATATGAATACGCAAATTGCGACTGCAGCAGAGGAACAATCGAGTGTTGCAGAAGAGATAAATAGAAACATTGTCTCTGTGAATAATTTTGGTACTCAGAATTCTGCAGCTGCTCATGAAAGTACGGCAACGAGTGAAGAATTAGCGAGGCTTGCAACAGGTTTACAAGAGTTAATTGCTCAATTTAAAGTGTAACTGGATCTGTAGCCTGGATGTAGCGAAGCGAAATCAGGGATGGATAGGTGTCAAATGTTTCCCGGATTACATTTCATCCGGGCTACATACAATAATTGAAGATTTAATCTGATTTTTTACGACGAGGTTTATGTGCAGGTTCTTTTCTTCTTTTTGATGAAGGTTTACGATCAGAATCTTTACGAGGTTTACGCTTCAAAGTTTCACGTTTTTTGGTAACTGACTCTTCACCAAAAACAGAAATGTTCAGTTTTTGTCCGGCAACACGAACACTTTTTAAATCCATAAAGATATCTTTCGGCATGCCTTCAGGTAAATCAATGGTACTGTAGTCGTCGTTAATTTGAATACGTCCCATATGCTTACTATCTATACCGGCTTCATTCGCAATAGCGCCAACAATATTGCCAGGCTTAACACCGTGATCATGTCCAACTTCGATACGGTATGTTTGCAAGCCTTCTTCTTTAATGTGTTCACCACGATCGCCTCGTTCACGACGACGGCCATGTCCTTCACCGCGATCTTCACGATCTCGACGTGAACCACGATCACGGCTTTTTCTATCGCCTCGGTCATTGCGGTCACGATCATTACGATCTCGATTGGATTTTTGTGCAACGGGTGCATTTGATAATAATAAAGGCTCATCACCTTGAACCATTTTTGCTAAAGCTGCAGCCACTTCAATTGCGGGAATATTATGTTCTAGCGTATATTTTTCTAAGATGCTGGCATAAAACTCTAAGCCTTCGCTAGCAATAGTATCCGTAATGTTTTGTGTGAAACGCGCAACACGTTTGTTGTTGATCATTTCTGTTGAAGGCATCTCCAACATTTCGATTTTTTGTTTAGTGGCTCGTTCAATTTGTTGCAAGATACGCTTTTCACGTGGCGCAACAAATAAGATTGCATCACCTTCACGACCCGCACGACCAGTACGACCAATTCGGTGTACATAGGTTTCTGTATCGTAAGGTACGTCATAGTTAATAACGTGACTGATGCGAGGAACATCTAAACCACGCGCAGCAACGTCGGTTGCAATTAATATATCAATTTTCTTACGCTTTAAATTCTCGACCGTTTTTTCACGTTGGTTCTGAGCAATATCACCGTTAATTGCAGAAGCAGAATAACCACGTGCTTCTAATTTTTCTGCTAACTCTGTTGTTGCATTTTTAGTTCGAACAAAAATGATCATCGCATCAAAAGCTTCAGCTTCAAGAATACGGGTTAGGGCATCGAGTTTGTGATGACCACTGACCATCCAATAACGCTGAGTAATAGTTGAAGCCGTGGCAGTTTTAACTTTGATGAAAATTTCTTTTGGATCCTGCAAATACTTCTTAGTGATTTTATGAATTGGTGCCGGCATTGTCGCTGAGAACAATGCGATTTGACGCTGCTCAGGAATTTGTTCCATGATCCATTCAACATCATCAATGAAACCCATACGTAACATTTCATCCGCTTCATCAAGTACCAATGTTTTTAATGCATCAAGCTTTAAACTTCTACGTCGAATGAGATCCATGACTCGACCAGGTGTACCGACAACCACATGTACACCACGTTCAAGTTGGCGAATTTGACCTCGTGCATCCTGTCCACCGTATATTGGTAAAACGTGGAAGCCTTTCATTTTAGAGGCATACTTTTGAAATGCTTCAGCAACTTGAATAGCGAGTTCGCGAGTTGGCGCTAATACTAAAACCTGTGGCGTTTTAATTTTCGTATCGATTTGAGACAAAATGGGTAATGCAAAAGCAGCGGTTTTACCTGTACCCGTCTGTGCCTGGCCCAGAACATCCCGTCCTTCCAGGACAAAAGGAATCATTTCTGCCTGAATTGGCGAAGGTGTTTCGTAGCCAATTGCTGTTATTGCTTCAAGAACAGGAGCCGAAAGACCAAGTTCACTAAAAGAGGGTAATGTGTCAGTTTTAGACATCAGATGTTCCTGTAAAAGAAGTTATGGCGAAGTGCCAATTGCATAGCCAGTAAAATACCGGATCAGACGAGAATAAAGGACGCGCATTATACTGTTTTATATGACAATTTACAGCAAAATACGATATTGTAGCGCTCGATATCGCATGATTTATTATATATTTAACAGTTGAATAAAGCCCAAATGAGCCAAAAACTCGTATTTTCTATTATTGAGTCTCCTCTGCACCCAAATTTTATCAATTTGTACCACAACTTAAATATTGAGAATGTGCAATTTAATTCGATGCGTAAAGCGATATCCCACTTAAAGAAACAGCAGCCTGACTTCGTTGTTGCCGATTTCTTGTATGGCTATGGAAACAATTATGCAGGGGTAAACATCAGTAACCTGGATGTGTTTTTACATAGCTTACAAAAGTATGCGCCAGAGGCAAAAGTGATGGTCATGGTAGAAAAAGAAGAGCTAAAGCACGTGGTAAAATTAGCGGATTTGTTTACCTTGCATGCGGTTGTGCCTGCGCCGCGTACCGTTATTAATGGCATTAGAAAAGTTAAACCGGCGCATTACATGATTTTTCATGCAAGCGGCAAGGTTGAGGAGAAACGCTACTGGTCTTTAACCGCAAAAAGACCCGATACGAAAATGACTGAGCAGGACTGGATTCAGGCTGTACATGATGAGTTGCGGCGAGCTGTTGAAAAACGCGTAAAGATTGCCGATGTGCCAGTAGGTGTTTTGTTATCCGGTGGCATAGATTCCAGTTTGCTGGTTGGCTTACTTGCTGAAGCAGGTCAGAAAGGTTTAAAAACTTTTT
>JAUVGM010000194.1 GCA_030593785.1 Gammaproteobacteria bacterium
CATTTTAATTAAATCCAGAGCTTCATCACCATCTAATGGAAATAATGAAATACCTATACTCGAGCCTATATGTATATCATGACCACCAATCTCAAACTTTTTATTAATTACATCAATAACCTTGTTAGCGACAACAAATGGTTCTGCAGCATCTTTCATGTTTTCAATAAGAATTACGAATTCATCACCACCGTTTCGGGCAATCGTATCACTATCCCTTAATGTATCTTTCAATCGTTTTGAAACTTCTTTTAAAAGATTATCTCCAATAATACGACCGTGACTGTCATTTATTTTTTTAAACCGATCCAGATCAATAAACACCACGGCTAGCAGCGATTCATTTCTCTTTGCCTGAAATAGTGACTTTTTGAGTGTTTCTATAAATAAAGTATGGTTTGGTAAGTCTGTTAACTCATCATAATAAGCAAGATACTCCAGTTCTCCTTCAATTGTTTTTCTCTTGTTTATTTGTTCTTTTAAGTTTGTATTGATTTTTTCTAATGCGCTTGTTCTATCGTTTACAGCGTTCTCAAGTTCTTGCTGATATCCTTCCAGTTTTGATTGTGCTTTTTTACGACTAACAATTTCCTTTTCCATATCAGACATTAATTTTATATTTTCTTCAATTAATGCACGCCCTTCTTTAAATTTGATATTAAAGTTTCTTGCAATGGTTATCATAAAGATTAAATACAGAACTGTTGCAAAGGCAGTGTAAGGACTATCGTTTAAAATAAACACCGAAAATAAAGCAATTAATTGCGGTAAGATGAATGCTATGTACGCTCTCATCCATACTGCCAATGTACTTATGGCAGCAGTTATTAATCCTAAATTAACAATTGTTAAAAAAGTACGTAATTCGATATTCTGTAAATCAAAATAGACGTAAGTTAATACCGCAAAATCAAGACCTAATATAAAGCTGCCAAAGACATAATAATTTGCTAATTTATAAAGATATTTCTCATCCCATTTTTTTGCATAAAATGCGACTAATACCCGTCCACCTACAGATAAAAACAACAGTGAAACAAACCAGTTAAAGTGCTTAAGTTGATCGGCATAGGTAAATGCAGCCCACACAAGTAATCCAACAACTAACATTGCAATGTTGGCTAGGTATGCTTGACTAAATAAAGCAAGGAGCTGGCTTCGTTTTAAAGTGTTAATTGTTTATTGCCTTTATTTTTCTATTTATACCAATTCACTCTGTATATGTCGGCACTCTCGTCCTTTTCTTAAGTAAAACTCATTAATTATCGATATTTGATGCATTAGAAAATACTTATTTATTATAGGTAATAAGAAAGACGCTGAAGGGATGGTTCCGTAAGGTAAATATGAAATATATCGATATTATTCAAATTCAGTAAAAGTGCTACTAATTACTCAAGTCTTATGGGTATCTATCCGATAGTTATTAATAGATGCACTATAATTTATAGTACTTATGAACACGTTTAAATCTTAAGGATGATGATCATGCGTGATAAGCAGAAAAAACCGCTGCAAATTCAAAGGAACCATTCTACGACTCAGCAATCTATATCAACCTGCAGCATTGCAACAGCAAGTCAAAAGGACTAGTCATGAATAATAAAAATGATAACTGGCGTATTAAATGGTTTAGCGCACCATTAATGAAACTGTTTCGTAAAGTGACTCCTACAATGTCACGTACTGAACAAGAAGCGCTTGAAGCTGGTTCTGTATGGTGGGATGGAGAACTCTTCAGTGGCAAGCCTCAATGGAACAAACTCCTCTCATTACCTGCTCCCCGTTTAAGTAAAGAAGAAAAAGCCTTCATGGATGGCCCGGTAAACACGTTGTGTAATATGTTGGATGACTGGCAAATTACTCAGGAAGATAAAGATTTGCCCAAAGATGTTTGGCAATATATTAAAGATAATGGCTTTTTTAGCATGATCATTCCCAAACACTATGGTGGTAAAGACTTTTCTGCCTATGCTCATTCACAAGTTGTTATGAAAATATCAACACGCAGTATTTCAACTGCAGTGACAATCATGGTGCCTAATTCTTTAGGGCCCGGAAAATTATTACTTGAATACGGTACTGAAGAACAAAAAGATTATTACCTGCCACGTTTAGCGAAAGGTCAAGAAGTCCCCTGCTTTGCTTTAACTAACCCTCATGCTGGCAGTGATGCTGGTGCTATTCCCGATTTTGGTATTGTCTGTAAAGACAAATTTGAAGGTAAAAAAGATGTGCTGGGTATTCGGCTTAACTGGGATAAACGTTATATCACCCTCGGACCTGTGGCGACGCTATTGGGCCTGGCATTTAAACTTTATGATCCAGACCATCTAATTGGAGATGAAGAAGAACTAGGTATAACTTGTGCACTTATTCCAACAGATACAAAAGGAGTTGAGATTGGTAATCGTCATTTCCCATTAAATATGGTTTTTATGAATGGGCCGAATTACGGTAAAGATGTTTTTATACCTATGGACTGGATTATTGGTGGTGAAAAACAGGCTGGACAAGGATGGCGTATGTTAATGGAGTGCTTGTCAGATGGACGAGCGATATCTCTTCCTGCATTGAGTACAGGTGCAGGTAAACTTGCTAGCTTATCGGTGGGTGCTTATTCCAGAGTTCGTCAACAATTTAAAATGCCAATCGGTAAATTTGAAGGTGTTGAAGAAGCGCTTGCTCGTATCGGTGGCTTAACCTATGTCATGGATGCCTCACGTTCATTAACCTTGGCCGCATTAGATAATGGTGAGAAACCTTCAGTCATATCTGCCGTAGTAAAATATCACTTAACCGAGAGTATGCGCAAAGTTGTAAATGACGCTATGGATATTTTAGGTGGTGCAGGCATTTGTCTTGGCCCCAAAAACATCATAGGACGCGCATATCAGGCTATTCCAATTAGTATCACTGTTGAAGGCGCAAACATTCTCACTCGCTCCATGATTATATTCGGTCAGGGTGCGATTCGAAGTCATCCATACATCTATAAGGAGTTAGAATCTTTATCTGAACATGATGAAAATGAGGCGCTGGAACAATTTGATCGGGCTTTATTTGGCCATATGCAATTCTTTTTTACTAATACGGTTCGTTGTTTTTTTAATGGTGTAACGAATGCCTGGTTTATTCGGGCGCCTTCTCGGGCACCGAGAAAAGTTAAACGCTATTATAAACAAGCGACACGCATGAGTGCCGCATTTGCATTAGTAACCGATATATCATTAATGATATTAGGTGGCTCACTTAAGAGACGCGAAAAAATATCTGCACGTTTAGGTGATATCTTAAGTCATCTTTATCTGCTTTCATCTGTATTAAAGCATTATCAAGATCAAGGTGAATATGAATCTGATCTACCCTTTGTACACTGGGCATGCCAATATAATTTACAACGTATTCAAACTGCCTTTAATGGTTTTTTACATAACTTCCCCAACCGCCCTATTGCTATGATTTTACGCTGGATGATTTTTCCGTGGGGCCGTCTCTATGCACCACCAAATGACAAGTTAGGTCATGAAATATCAACACTATTAATAAATCCTTCTGAAATGCGAAACCGTTTAACGGAAGGTGTATTTATTCCTGAGAATGAAAATGAAGCCGTCACACAACTTGAAAATGCTTTTCGTAAAGTTGTGGATGCTGCGCATTTAGAGAAAAAGATTCGTCCCTTCCAAAAAACATTCAAACCTGAGTATGCTGGTTATGAAGCCATGCTAAAAGCAGCGCATGCAGAAGGCATCATTGATAAGGATGAAGAATCAATATTACAAATGGCAAATGAAGCGCGTACAAAAGTTATTGCTGTTGATGACTTTACATTTGAGTTAAAAAGAAAATAGGAGTTGTAGCTCGTCATTCCTGCATGCTCTTAGCCGGAATCCATGTTCAATATAGATTCCGGTTAAAACAATACCGGAATGACGGTTAACAAAATAGTAGTAATAAATAAAACAATTAGGTTCATATATATGGATAGTCCAGAACTAAATAAAAGTTTACCCAAACCTGTTTATATTGTTGATGGTAGCCGAACACCCTTTTTAAAGGCAAAAGGTAAACCAGGTAATTTTGCAGCCGTCGATTTGGCTTTAGGTTGTTCACGACCATTAATGGCCAGACAACCTTTCTCGGCTGAACAGCTTGATGAAGTTATTGTTGGTTGCATGATGCCTGGACCAGATGAAGCAAATATTGCACGCGTGATTGCCCTGCGCCTCGGTTGTGGCAAAAAAGTGCCCGCTTGGACTGTTCAGAGAAATTGCGCCTCTGGTATGCAAGCTTTAGATTCAGCCGCGTCAGATATTTCA
Source organism: Gammaproteobacteria bacterium (assembly GCA_030593785.1). Taxonomy (GTDB): domain Bacteria; phylum Pseudomonadota; class Gammaproteobacteria; order UBA6429; family Thiohalophilaceae; genus JAGLTQ01. The sequence continues at coordinate 4,323 of JAUVGM010000194.1, forward strand.
TTAGGACGTGCAAACCTTGTTCTTGCTGGCGGTGTTGAAGCAATGAGCCATGCACCTGTCCTGTTAAATAATGAGATGGTGGGATGGTTAGGCCGTTTAGCGATGTCTAAAAAACCTCTTGATAAACTTAAAACTTTCGCAGCATTACGCCCTCGTCATTTAAAACCTATTATCGGCCTCCTTCGTGGATTAACTGATCCTGTGGTCGGATTATCAATGGGGCAAACAGCTGAAAACATTGCACATCGATTTAATATTGATCGTTTAACAATGGATACCTATGCAGTACAAAGTCATCAACGCTTAGCTGCAGCACAGGAAGCTGGGATACTGGATGAAATTGAAGCTCTCTATGATCAACAAGGACATGCATACTTAAACGATGATGGTGTTCGAACAGACTCATCTGTAGAACGCCTTGCAAAGCTTCGCCCTGTATTTGATCGCCAATTTGGCAATGTGACTGCAGGGAATAGTGCTCAAATTACAGATGGTGCAGCAATGTTACTGCTTGCCAGTGAAGAAGCAATTAAAGAATACAAACTTCCTGTAATGGGCAAATTAATTGATAGTCATTGGGCGGGACTCGAACCTGCGCAAATGGGACTTGGCCCCGTACATTCAATTACACCTATATTACAACGCAATGAATTGTCACTGAGTGATATAGATTACTGGGAAATAAACGAAGCCTTTGCAGCGCAAGTATTAAGTTGCTTAGCTGCATGGCAAGACGAGAAATATTGCAAAGAAGAACTTGGGCTTGATGGGCCATTAGGAAAAATCGAACAAAGCGTTCTTAATATTGATGGTGGAGGTGTAAGTCTAGGTCATCCTGTTGGTGCAAGTGGAGCTCGTATCGTATTACATCTATTAGATGT
>JAUVGM010000159.1 GCA_030593785.1 Gammaproteobacteria bacterium
CGTAAGCCACGATGTGATGTGCTTTCTGTTAATACCCAGGGCATATCACCAAAACGTATATCATTCATAAGTCGATCACGAGCTGGATTTAAATTACCAGTATAAATATGAGATGTTGCATACACCGGAACTTTACTTGCATGAAAGAATTTCAATTGTGGCCGAATTTGTCGCGCCTGACGTGGGAAGCCCGCAATAAAGATAAAATCAATATCCTGACGGCGATAGGTTGTGTATTTTAATTTAGTTCTTAATAACCGGGACATCTTACGGTAGCGATTTTTACTTTCATCAATATTTAATAACTTACGTATTGGTAACGAAAAATCATTCTTGCTTGAGTTATAGCTTTGTTGTTCAACAACACGGCCACCGATTTGTTCCCAGCGTTCACGAAATGCTTTGTATACCCGATCACCCCATGGTCCGGTAGGAGTTAAAACAGCTGCATTAACATGACCATCTAACCACGTGCGCTCGGCAACCTGAATTGCTTCTTCTTCTGGTGATAAACCAAATTGATATAATTCTTGTGGTATAGAACTTTCACTATTGATGTAGTTAAGCGCAAGAGTAGGAACAGAAAGATCATCCTGATCTGCCAGTTCTTTAATCGAAGCTTTATTTAACGGGCCAATAACAAACTGGGCGCCATCTGATACTGCTTTTTCATAAATATCACTAATCTTTTCAGGATCCGCCTTAGTATCATAAATACGAACTGTTATATTTTCTTTATCTTTTTTAGCGTAGTAAGACGCTAATAAGCCATCTCTTATTGCTTTAGCTGGATTTGCAAAACGCCCTGTTAAAGGAAGTAGCAAAGCAATATTTTTTGGCAAAGTGACATCTTCTTGCTTACGGCTACGTAAACCTTCTATTAATGATAATTGTACCGGGTGATTAGTGTAACGACGTTGCCAGTTATTAATTGAAGCACGTAATAATGTTGGATTAAGTTGATATTTTTTCGAGATGCGTACGAGTTCCATCCAGCCGCTTAATACATCGGGCGCTCTTGCAGGCTGTAGTTGTTGTAATGAGCGCTCACTTAAAAGAGCTAAAGACTCCCAGATAAGCTCCTGACTTTTTAGTTTTGATTCATCATCAGTTAGGTAGTTTCCTTGTAGAATATATTCTGCAGCTGTAGTTAAACGATCGCCCTGCATTGAAAATGCTGTTGCTCGTAACTCATGATATTCAGCAAGAAAAATTGTTTGACTATTACTTGCTAAAGGTTTCTTTAATTGAATTAAAACTTCTTCGGCATTTCGTTCAGCTAATGCAATATGTGCACGAGTTAGGCGTGCCAGATTTGAAACTTTTAGAATACTTTCATTAATGTGCAATGAATGAAAAAGTTGCACGGCTTGTGTTAACTGATCTGCTTTAACATAAGAGATAATTGATCGAAGCACTAATAACGCCTGTTCTGTTCCTACTGCACCGCTCGCTTGTTGATTAAAGGCGATAGCTGCTTCAGCATACTGCTTTGATAAATAGAGCTGATCAGCTTCACTCACAGCATCTGGCGAATAACCGGGCTTGCTTGCACAACTGGCTAAAATGAGAGTAATGCCAATGAGTGCGAAAAATTTAAAATAATGTTTCATAATTGTTTTGTCTGTTATTGTGGCTAAAGTTTAGCTTTTATAGTTTTCGTTTTAATTTACTGATTTTACAGCATCGTGATTTTATAGCATAGGGCGGAATTATACCGTGTCATTTAAAAAAGGTTCTTTGTACATCGTCGCAACTCCGATAGGAAATATGGGGGATATGACAGAGCGCGCGCAAAAAACATTAATGGATGTTGATGTCATTGCGGTTGAAGATACACGTCGCAGTGGTCAATTATTACACAACTTTGAAATATCGACGCCAATGATTGCGGTGCACGAGCATAATGAACGCCAAATTTGTGATTCTTTACTTGAGCGGATTGAAAAAGGCGAAAATATTGCCCTTATTTCAGATGCAGGAACACCATTATTAAGTGATCCGGGATATTTTTTAGTCAATCAGGCTCGGGAGCGGGATATTGGTGTTGTTCCTATACCAGGGGTATCTGCAGTAATCACTGCTTTATCTGTTGCAGGTTTACCCACAGATCGTTTTGTATTTGAGGGGTTCCTTCCCGCTAAAACTGCAGCACGCCAACAAAAACTGGAAAATCTTAAAGATGATGGCCGAACCCTGATATTTTATGAAGCGCCGCATCGTATTGTTGAAATGCTAAAAGATTGTCAGAAAGTCTTTGGCGGTCAGAGAAAGGTAGTAATAGCACGAGAGCTAACTAAAACTTTTGAAACGGTGCATGGCGATGTATTGGATGCGTTGATTCCGTGGGTAGAAGCGGATGAAAACCAGAAAAAAGGCGAATTTGTGGTATTAGTGCAAGGGGCTGAAACACGTGAAGACACTGGGGTTGATGCTGAATCTGAACGTATCTTATTGATTTTATTGAAAGATTTGCCGGTTAAACAAGCAGCAGCTTTGGCTGCGAGTATTACAGGGTTAAAAAAGAACGCGCTTTATCAATATGCAATTAAGCTAAAAGCTGAATAGAGCTAAATAAGAGAAAAATAGCATGTTTATAGATATTCTCATTTTAATTGGATCGCTAGTGCTAGGTTTTGCAATATTTTTCATACCTATCATCCTCATTTCTGAATACCTCGGATTCTATTTTGGAGCTCCAATCATTGCCATGATTTATACTACCGGGCTTACTGTTGGGGTACTTTATTGGCAGCCGCTTAGCTTTATTACTATTGCTGTAATGTGGTCTGCCGCATTATTACCTATCCTTACAGAATGGCTAATGATTGCCTGGGACAAAATAAAAGAGAAGTAATCTTAAATTTATCAAATTTCTAACTAAATGATTTATTTATATGGCCGATAACCAAGTATAATCACACTCGGAGTTGGCCAGGCAGTCGCGCTATTCTATATATATAGTATAGGGAGGAAAGTCCGGGCTCCATAGGGCAGGGTGCCAGCTAACAGCTGGGGGGCGCGAGTCTACGGAAAGTGCAGCAGAAAATATACCGCCTAAGTTTCTTTTCGGAGAAAACGGTAAGGTTGAAATGGTGCGTTAAGAGCGCACCGCGTCGGTAGTAATATTCGACGGCATGGTAAACCCCACTCGGAGCAAGACCAAATAGGGGAACAACGTGTGGCCCACATGGTTCCCGGGTAGGTTGCTTGAGGATTATGGCGACATAATTCCAGATGAATGACTGTCCACGACAGAACCCGGCTTATCGGCCAACTCCTTTTATTAAGCTTTTTTAGGGAATGAATGAATGTTTGATTTTTTACTGGAAAGTTTAAGATTCATCGTTCTCCTTTTCATTGTTATTTTTCTTAAGCGTTCTGCTACAAAAAATTTAGATAAAACCAATGCTGGCTGGAAATTGATTGAACTGGGCTTTTTGCTCTTGATGTTTGGCAGCGTACTGGATATTACTGATAATTTTGAGTCATTAAATCGCTATATCATCATTGGTGATACTCAAGTTGAGGCTTTTTTAGAAAAAGTCGTTGGCTATCTTGGCGGTTTTATTCTTCTGGCACTTGGTTTATATCGATGGATTCCATCTATTAGACAGCTAAACGTTGAAAGAGAAGGTCACAAGACAGCTGAATCTGCTTTACAGCTTAGTGAGGATAAATATCAAGGAATTTTCAACGAGTCAGTCGCAACAATTTATGTCTTTGATCACGATAAGAACTTTATAGATTCAAATCAGGCTGGACTAGATCTATTGGGCTACTCAAGAGAAGAACTTCTTAATATGAGCATAGCCGATGTCGATGCTGATCAGGGTGCGGTTGTTCCTGCCCATAGGCATTTACTTTCTGGTGGCCGGATTGTCAATTTTGAACATCGGCTGGTGCACAAGGATGGCCATATTATCACGGTGCTGAATAACTCAAGGCCACTGACAGATTCAAAAGGTGAAGTTATTGGTATGCAAAGTACCTTGATTGATATCACTGAACGCCATCAAGCGGAGATAGCACTTAATGCGGCGATGGCATCTCAACAAGCTATTCTTGACGCGTTACCCGACCTTATGTTCGAGTTGGATGAGGAAGGGAATTATCTGCAAATATGGTCACAAAACTCTGATGAACTTGCACATAGTAAAGAACAACTACTGGGCCATAGCCTTTCTGAAATGTTGCCGGTCGATGCAGCAGAAGTGGGGATGGCTGCACTAAAAGAAGCCGCCGAAAAGGGCTCTTCTCAAGGTCAAAAGATTCAGCTTACTACTTCTGCTGGCGAGCAATGGTTTGAACTTTCAACCAGCTATATCGCGAACAGTGCTTCACCCAAACGTTTCATCATGTTGTCACGTAATATCACTGATCGTGAGCAAAGAGAAATTGAACAGATTCGTCTGCAACGAGAACTGCAACAGGCTCGTAAAATGGAATCTTTAGGGCATCTAACTGGAGGTATAGCACATGATTTTAATAATCTGTTAAATATTATTTCTGGTTTTACTGAAATGTCGCTTAGTGCTAGTACAAAGATGGGAGACTCAAAACTGAGTCATTATTTAAGCCAGGTAAAAAATGCGTCTCAACGCGCGACTAATCTTGTTTCACAAATGCTGTCCTTTAGTCGAAAAGATCAGAGTGATTCTTTGCCTATTGAGATTACATCTGTTCTTAAAGAAGAGATCAAAATGCTTCGCGCTACTTTGCCAACTACAATAGAGCTGGATGCTGTAATTGAGGATAATTTACCTGCAATATTTATGAATCCAACACAGTTACAACAAATGGTTATGAATCTCTGTGTAAATGCGCGTGATGCTATGGATGGAGAGGGTAAACTTGGCATTCGCTTGAGTTGGGCGAGAGATCTTGATACCGAGTCACCTATCTCGCATAAACCGATTAAGGGTGACTGGATTGAGCTTACTGTTACCGATACTGGTAGTGGTATTGCTCCTGATATTATTGAAGAAATATTCACCCCTTTCTTTACAACTAAAGAAGTAGGAAAGGGTACAGGGATGGGGCTTTCTGTCGTTTATGGCATTATGAAAAATCATGATGGACATATTTTGCTCGAGTCTGAGCAGGGCAAAGGTACTAGCCTGCGTTTATTGTTTCCACCAATAACAGAAGAGGTTCCGTTAACTATAGATACCAATTTAGATGCTGCCGAATCTATTAAAGGTAATAATGAAAATATTTTAATTGTTGATGATGAAGAAAGCATCGTGATGTTAATGGAAGAGATGTTAACTGATCACGGTTATCAAACTACAACAACCTCAGATGGTGTCGAAGCGTTAAGCTTGTTTAAAACTAACCCTGATAAATTTGCCATGCTTATTACCGATCAAACTATGCCAAAAATGACCGGGTTACAATTAATAACGCAACTTCGAGAAATTCAGCCAAACTTACCTGTTATTTTGTGTAGTGGATTCAGTGATAAAATTAGCAGGGAAGGGGCCGAAATTGAAAATATCAGCTACTTCAATAAGCCTGTTGATTTTGAAAAACTGAAGAAAAAGATGGCCCAATTATTAAGTATTGGCTAGGTTAAAATATTCCTGACTTTGAATATCCTAATGTCTATTTTGAGTGTTTTGCCCTTCATTATTACTAATATCACTTTTATTTTCCCTCAATTTATCTTTGCTTACCTTTGAAATTGCTCAATAAATGAGCAATTTTACCCTCAAACAGCTATTATTTCACTTTAACTAAAATCCATAACTTATTGAATTTTATAGTTAAAATATTTTCAATTCCCCTCCGTTTTAGACCTCTTCCACCTCACAAAAGTGCGCTAAGTCCTTGTCTTACAAGCAAAATGTGGACTAGTCGACTTGCAGAGTGGTAATTTTGTGACTATAGTGTCAAGAAGTGGATCAATGTGGGTAGAAGTGGATCATAAGGCATTTAATAAGCTTTATATCTGTTTTTAAAATTGGAGGGGTCGGAACTTGTTCCGAGGAGTTAATACACTAAACCTGGACGCGAAAGGTCGCATGGCTGTGCCGAGTAAATATCGG
>JAUVGM010000186.1 GCA_030593785.1 Gammaproteobacteria bacterium
AAATCATAATGTACAACCTGCCGCATTAATATTATTAATAGGTTTATTTCTTGTCCTCTTGCCACATTTTTTACATTTACCCTTATGGCTAAGCCTTGTTACAACCGCTCTTATTTTATGGCGCGCTTGTCATGAATTACAATTATGTAAAATACCCAATAAATTCGTTCTATTTTTACTTACCATTATGCTCTTAACCGGCATTGTTTTTAGTTACCACACGCTTATTGGTCGTAATGCCGGTTCTGCAATGTTGTTAGGTTTATTATGTTTAAAGCTCTTTGAAATTAAATCGTTTCGTGATGTCTCTATTATTATTAATCTTGCACTATTTTCTATCGTTATAAACTTTTTATTTAATCAGTCAATTCCTGTCGCTTTCACCATGTTGCTTGCTTTAATATTTTTATTTAACGCTCTCATTAGTTATCAACATGATTATAAAGCGCTTACTCAATCCTCTCCTATTCCGCTAAACGTAATTCGTTCTAATGAAAAACAACATTTTAAACTTGCTTTTAAAATGCTCTCGCAAGCTGTTCCATTTGCCATTGTTCTGTTTATTCTTTTTCCTCGTGTTAATGGTCCTTTGTGGGGTTTACCGGAAGATGCTTTTTCCGCCACGACCGGACTATCCGATAAAATGTCACCTGGGCGCATTAGCCAGTTAAGCAATAATACTTCCGTCGCTTTTCGTGTGAAATTTAATTCTACTATTCCGTTACCTAATACACTTTATTGGCGTGGACCTGTAATGTGGAATTTTGATGGTTATAATTGGACTGCACCCGAAAAGGAACGTATTGCTTTAAGCCAATTTCAATTTACCGGCTTAGGTGATAAAACTCAGTATTCAATTACTCTACAGCCACATAATGATTTTTGGATGTTTGCCTTAGACATCCCAGCAACATTACCCGCAGATTCTCAATTGTCTGCAGATATGCAAATACTTGCAAACTTGCCTGTGCAAAAACTAAAACGCTATGAAATCTCTTCTTACACAAAATATCTGTTACCCAATAATCCAAAAGTTTCTTTTACTCGTTACCTTAAGTTACCCGATGCACAAGGCGCCAGTTTAGTTAAAAGTCATTTGCTCATGGAAGAATTGAAGGATGTCCGTAACCCACAACAAACCATCAACAATGTTTTAAATTATTTTGCTAGCCAGGATTTTTATTATAGTCGTCAACCTCCACTTCTTTACAATAATCCGATTGATGAATTCTTGTTTGATACTAAACGCGGTTATTGCGAACATTATGCATCCAGCTTTACTGTTTTAATGCGAATTGCGGGTATTCCTGCTCGCGTTGTCACTGGTTATCAAGGTGGTGAAATAAACCCGATAGATAATTACATGACCTTACGTCAATCAGATGCCCATGCCTGGTCAGAAGTTTATATAGAAAATAAGGGCTGGATTCGAGTTGATCCAACATCCGCTATTCCTCCCGGTAATATCGAAAATACAGATGACGCCTTACGTTTAAATTCTAACCTTAGAAAACCTTCTCATTTATTTAAGTCATCCTGGTTATCTAAACAAATAAAACAAATGCGTTTTGCCTGGGATGCAGTAAATAATCGCTGGAATCAATGGATATTGGGCTACGATAATAAACGTCAAAAATCTTTATTTGCTGCCATTGGTATACCTGAAATAACATGGCAAGGTTTATCACAACTTCTATTCAGTATATTAGCTGTATTGACGGCCTTACTGGCCTTTATTGTTTTTTCTAATCAAACCAAGAAAGAAAATATCATTCAAAATACATATTTTAAATTTCTTAAGAAAATGAAAAAAAGAGGTTTAACGAAACCTTTATCTGAAGGAGCTGATGATTTTTGTTATCGAGCAGTTATGCAATTACCCGAACAGCAATTTGCCATTGAACAAATTACCCTCTTATATCAACAGCTGCGTTATGAGCGATATGATGAGGAACGATTAATGCTATTTAAAAAGAACATTAAAGAATTTTAGTAATAAAAAACCCACTCAAACTATAACTAAGCCTGACTGGGTTTTATAAAAAAGTATTTATGCTGCTATCTTTTCACAAGCCTTAATACATTCTTCGCAAGACTCTGCGCATGCTTTACATGCCTCATGCTTATCTGCATGTTTATCACAGGCTTTTTTGCAATCTTTACAAACTGCAGCACAAACTTTTGCAACTGCGGCTAAATGTTTTGACTGATATGATGCCATTTGAGATAACGCATTACACATAGCTAACATTTCAGTAACTTTATCTGCACAATCTGCAACCGATGTATCACCCATTTTAAATAAATCGATACAATGATCTAAACAAGCTTGTCCAGTTTTCACACAATCTAATGCGGTATCAACCAGGCCTGTATTTGGATTTCCATGATGCATGTGCTCATGACTTGAACCCATGACAGAACTGCTTGCTCCTGTTGCCATTGCCGCTGTTGCTACAACCGCACCCTTTAATAAATCTCGACGTGTAAATTCTTTCATTCCATAACCCCAGATTGTTTTTTTAATATGAATTAAAACTATCGGTCATTTCAAAAACGATCTTAAGGATTATTTAACTAAAATTACTTTCCAATACAAAAACTTGAGAAAATTTTCCCTAATAATTCATCGCTGCTTACAAAACCTGTTATTTCACCAAGAGCCTGTTGCGCTTGTCGAAGATCTTCTGCTAATAACTCACCCGCTTTTGATTCTCGTAATTGTGTTTGACCATTTACGACAAAATCTTTTGCCCGAACCAATGCATCCAGGTGACGTCGACGTGCCAGGAAAACCCCTTCGGTTAAACCTGTGTACCCCATTATCTTCTTCAGATGCTCACGGAGTAATTCAATCCCTTCACCAGATTTTGCAGAAAGGGCTATTTCATTTTCTTTTATTGATGAGGATGTCTTTGTTAAATCAATTTTATTGCGAACAATGGTGACTTCGAGAGCTTTTGGTAATTTCTGACGAATTTTCTCATCTTCATCTGTTATCCCCATTTTGTCATCAACAAGCAAAAGGGCGCGATCGGCCTGCTCAATTTCAATCCAGGTCCGTTTTATACCCTCTTGTTCAACAACATCATCACTTTCACGTAATCCTGCGGTATCAATTACATGTAAGGGCATACCATCGATATTAATTTCTTCGCGGAGTACATCCCGTGTTGTGCCCGCAATATGAGTCACAATGGCAGAATCACGACCTGCTAGAGCATTTAATAAACTCGATTTCCCCGTATTTGGCTGGCCAATAAGGACCACGCGCATGCCGTCACGCAACAAAACACCTTGTTGAGCGGAAGCAAAGATTTTGTCCATTTCAGAGAGAATATTCTCTAAACTTGTCGTTACATGACCATCAGATAAAAAATCAATTTCTTCTTCTGGAAAATCAATGGCTGCTTCCACATACATCCTTAAGTGAGTAAGCGCTTCCACACTTTCATCAATCCAGCGTGAAAACTCACCTTGTAATGATTTTACCGCCGATTTTGCTGCTTGTTCTGAACCCGCTTCGATTAAATCGGCAATTGCTTCGGCCTGAGCCAGATCCACTTTATCATTCAGAAAAGCACGTTCAGAAAATTCACCAGGCTGAGCAATTCGAGCACCTAAACTAATAACTCGCTGCATCAATAAATCCATAACAACAGGACCACCGTGACCTTGAAGTTCCAGGATATCTTCACCAGTAAAAGAATTCGGGGCGACAAAATAGAGTGCTAGACCTGAATCAATAACATCGTTATTTTGGTCTAAAAAAGGGAGGTAATCGGCAAAGCGGGGTTTAGGTATCTTTCCGAGAATTTTTTCTGAGATATCTTTAGCTAGAGGGCCGGAAACTCGAATAATACCGACACCACCTCGACCAGGTGGTGTCGCAATTGCTGCAATCGTTTCCGTTTTATTATTTGTCATAATTATCGTCATTCCGGCATGTTTTTAGCCGGAATCTTTATTTAAAACTTCTGGATTCCCGCTAAATACCGCGGGAATGACAACATTTTTACTTCAAAATTACGCTTTGATAACAATTTTAGTGATATACCATTGCTGCGCAATTGATAATGTATTATTTACCACCCAGTATAAAACCAGACCTGATGGGAAAAAGGCAAAGAACACAGTAAATACAATCGGTAATGCCGACATAATTTTTGCCTGCATTGGATCCATGGGTGGTGGATTTAGTTTTTGCTGAATGAACATTGTAATACCCATTAATAAAGGTAAAACAAAATACGGATCTTTCGCTGATAAATCAGTAAACCAAAAAATCCAGTCTGCCTGACGTAATTCAACACTTTCTAACAATACCCAGTACAACGAAATGAATACGGGAATTTGTACAAGAATAGGCAAACAACCACCGAGTGGATTAATTTTTTCTTCTTTGTACATTTTCATCATGGCTTGATTCATCTTTTGACGATCATCACCAAAACGTTCTTTCATTGCAGCTAAACGCGGTTGAACCTTGCGCATATTTGCCATTGATTTATAACTTGCTTCAGAAAGTTTATAAAACACCAACTTAATAAGCATCGTTAATAAAATAATTGACCAACCCCAGTTACTAACAAAATTATGAATTTTCGTTAACAACCAAAAAATAGGTTTTGCAATAAAAGTAAGCACACCGTAATCAACGGTTAATTCTAAACCCGGTGCGATTATTTCTAAATCTTGTTGAATCTTTGGTCCCACATATAAAATATTAGTAAGTACCTGACTTGAACCACCAGCAACCTGAACTTCGTTACTTGCCTTCATACCAATTGAATAACGAGACTCATTTAAATCACGTGTAAAATAACTTTGCTGACTATCTACTGGTGGAACCCATGCCGCAAGAAAATAGTGTTGAATAACAGCTGCCCAACCACTCTTGATATCACGCTTTAAATCTTCATCCGCCATATCCGAAAAATCGATTTTTTCATATTTTTCTTCTGGACTGTATATAACACCACCCGTATAGGTATAAATGAAAGAGGATTGGTTTTCATCTTCATAATCTTTACGTTGTAACTGTTGATATAAATTACCGCGCCACGTTCTATTACTGTGGTTTTCTATTTTATGTGAAACACTAATTTCATAACTGTTTCTTTTAAATTCATACGTCTTTATAAACAAAACGTTTTCTGGACTATTCCAGAATAAGTTCACTCTTAATGCATCCTGACCATCTGCCAGTTTATAAGAGGTCTTTTCAACTCTATATATACTGTTGTGGTTTGGTGCTTTAGTAATGGTTCCATTATTTAATTCACGCTTACCGGCAAAACCAGATTGTGCGATAAATAAATTCTTACTGGCATCGCTCATTAAACGAAATGCTTTTGTATCATCTTTACTGGTTTCTGGATATTTAACTAAATCGACAATACGAACATCACCACCTCGAGAATCTATTTCTAATCGCAACACATCTGTTTCAATATTAATGCGTTGAGCTTGTTGCATTTTTTTCGCAACAGGAGCACTCATTGCAGAAGGAACGGATGTATTTGAATTTGCTGATTGAGG
>JAUVGM010000188.1 GCA_030593785.1 Gammaproteobacteria bacterium
ATGAAAATATTAAAGGTTATCCGGGTTCCTGGTCGGATTGGGGGAACGAACCCAACACCCCAATCGAATAAATCACGAATAATGAGACGTTAGATTACTGCGTTAAAAGCCTCCTCAAAATACTCATGTACTCATTGTACATTCCGTTTTTTCGTCAACTTTTGCCTTGTTCTCTAACGTCTCATTATCCGTGAAAAATATTAACAATAACCACAATTTAAGGGGTACGAATTACGCCAGTCACAATCCCCAGTATCTGCACTTCTTCATTGCGTAAATAAATCGGTTCCATTGTTGGATTGGCTGGCTGTAACCGAATACCATCTCGCTCAACGTAAAACTTCTTAAGAGTGACCGTTTCGCCATTTATCATGGCGACAACCGACTCACCGTTACATGCTGTTTCACGCTTCTCTATTACGATAATATCTCCGTCTTCAATATTATCATCGATCATTGAATGCCCTCGAACACGTAATGCATAACTATTGGTATGCACCATACTGCCCGGCACAGCCACCGTTTCATTCTCTTCTGATAAAAGTACAGGTTCGCCAGCAGTGACATAGCCAAGTAATGGAAGCTCACACAGCTCTTCAGGTAAAATATCCAGATTTTCCAGTTCTGGCGTCCAAACCTCACGATTATTTTTATTAAACTTATTATTTATCATGTAGTTAACATTGCTCATTGACTTAACCTCTTAGGAATATGCTCTAACCATACTCATTTTTAAGAATAAACACAAGCATTGTTCGCCAAAAGTTCTCTATTTTATTTAAACAGAAATCATTGTTAAATATCATTAAATACATACTCGATTTTGATTAATAAAAAATTATTCATGTTAATGTCGCATCAAATAAAAAATATAAATCGGATGGTAGTACGTGAAAGAATTCTTTTTTCAATATGAAAGTTATATTCGACTTAGTTCATTTATAGGGCTCTATGCTCTTCTCACCCTCTGGGAAATTTCCTCACCTAAACGTAAATTAGAGCATGCGCGTCGCTTACGCTGGGTCAGTAATTTTGGTTTAATTATTATTTCAAGCATCCTGATACGTTTTATTTTCCCAACCGCTGCAGTAGGTATTTCTTTATTAGTTGAGCAAAACCACTGGGGCCTTTTATATTATTTTGAGTTACCTTATATAATTCATTTTATTGCTGCATTCGTTTTAATGGATTTATCACTTTATTTTCAGCATGTTATGTTTCATGCCTTACCACTGTTCTGGCGTTTCCATCGTGTGCATCATACTGATCTCGATTTTGATATCACCACAGGCTTACGCTTTCATCCATTCGAGATGGTGATCTCTATCCTGATTAAATTTATGACTATTACGGCTCTTGGTGTTCCTGTTCTGGCGGTTGTTATTTTTGAAATAATACTTAATGCGGCATCCATGTTTAGTCACTCAAATATCAAAATACATTCAGCCATCGAACAAATGACACGTTGGTTTATTGTTACTCCGGATATGCATCGGATACATCATTCAGTAAGCGAGAATGAAACAAACAGTAACTTTGGATTTTTTATTTCCGTTTGGGACAGGCTCTTTGGAACTTATACAAAAGAACCTAAAGAAGGTCATACAGGTATGCAAATAGGTTTAAATAATTTTCGTGAACCTAAATGGCAAGATATACGCTGGTTAATTTATTTACCCTTTGTTTCAAATATAAAAGACTACGCGATAAATAAACGTCGTATGGAAAATGATGAATAACTTGGGAGCTTTGCACGATGTAGATTTTTCGTTAGGGCAAGGCATAAGTTGTCGAAAAAGCGCAGTTTACGCGTGTAAATGAGCATTTTGAGACCACTTATCATCGTGCCCCTCATTAAAATCTTATGGAGGGTGAACGCTGCCATAGCGGAAAAGATGCTTCGTGCAAAGCACTCAACTTATTTTTCAGGTAGACGGGGCAAGATAAAACAAAATTTTGTACCTGTCTCTATAGAACTTTCAACCCATATTTTCCCTTTGTGTGCATCAATAATTTTCTTCACAATAGCTAAGCCAAGACCTGTCCCACCCGCCTTGGTATCAGTACGACTACTTTGAAAAAACTTCTTAAAAACATCAGTTAATTCTTCGGCAGGAATATCAATTCCTTTATCTTCAACAGATAAAAGAAGTGCAGGAGATATTACTTTTGTTTTTTCGTCTATTAATTCAGAGTCACTAATGCTCACCGTGATATTTTCATTTTCACTAGAAAACTTAATTGCGTTTGCAATCAAGTTAAATATTACCTGGGTGATTTTATCTTTATCTGCATTTAATTTTGTATCAGTAGTTAACTTTTCAAATTTAAATTTAAGATTCTTTTCATTAAGTGAGTATGTAAAATTGATGAAGAGTGTATCAATGACAGGAACAAGATCAAAATCTTCAAAGTTAAATGTTGTCTCACCCGTTTCGAACTGTGATAAATCAAGTAAATTCTCAAGCAAACTTAAAAGGCGTTCGCCACTTACTTCAATATTCGTTAAGTAAGTAAATAATTTATCCTCTTCATCTTCAACTTTAGACAACCCTAATTGTGCATAGCCTAATATACCGTGAAGTGGAGTACGTAATTCATGCGACATGTTTGCAAGGAATTCTGATTTTGCCTGGTTAGCATGTTCAGCAACTTCTTTTGCCTCGATTAGCTCCAGTGTTTTTTCTATTACTTTGTCTTCCAAAGTATCATGGTAAGACTTAAGTTCTTTTGTCAGTTGAATATTGGAGTAAATGGTTTTAGCCAATTTATCCAAGCTGCGATTAATTCGATAACCAAAGATAATTAATAAAGTGATAATAAAAACAATATTAAGTCGTACAAAAACATTATCGAAAATCAAAAGGAAGGTAAGTAATAAAGCACCAATAACGATGCTGATAATATTATTTTCAATTCCTAAACACTCTTTAGTTTTTAGGCTGCAGTAGTTACAACGACGATAAGGTTTAATACCTTTTTTAGAAAAAAAGCAGGACTTATTAACCCAATTCTCATTCGCTTTATCATCCGGATCGGGTTCAAAATATACATCCATGAAAAGCACACCACCTGCAAAAATAATTTACCTTCCTGAAAATTACGTTCAAATTGTTGATATGTCAAATTGTGGCTTAAAGTTTTGATATCCAGGCGACATCTTCTCGATTTAGTCGATATTCGAAAGAAAAATCCGCTAAAATACGCACAATTTAATAGAAGATGGACAAAAACATGCAATCAGACATGTCTCCTAAAAAAACGATGAAAAATTTAATTTTACCAATAAGCATAGGCGTTCTTAGCCTGATTATTGGCTTATGGTTAAGCCAGCAGATGCTCATTAATAATAACGACAACAAGATACCAAAAAACCTCGATGCGACGGTGTTGCCAAATGCTCGCCCACTCGTAGGATTTAATTTAGTCGAGCAAAATGGACAGGTTTTTAGCCCGGAACAGCTTAAAGGACACTGGAGTTTCCTATTCTTCGGTTTTACTAATTGTCCCGATGTCTGTCCTACAACATTAAAAGTTATGCAGTCCGTATGGAAAACCTTACCGACTAAAAAGGGAGACATAGGCCACCCTGAACTTTACTTTATCTCTGTCGATCCCGACCGTGATAAACCTGAAACATTAAAGCAATACGTTCAATACTTTCATTCAGAGTTTAACGGGGTAACAGGTAAACTTGATGAAATAGACAAACTTACCAATCAAATTGGCATTCTCTATGGATATGATGAAAAAGACGGTGATAATGATCTTGAATACATCGTTAACCACAGTGCCCAGTTAATACTTGTTGATCCTAAAGGCCGTATGCGAGCTGTAATCTCACCGCCACATATTCCTAAAACAATTGCTGCTAACTTTCAAACAATTAGACTCTTTTACGGAGACGAATAATGTCATTCATAAAAACATTTAGCGGAACCTTTATTACTTTTCTTCTTTTAAGCAGTTCTGTTAATGCCGCTTCTTCACTAAAAGTTGAAAATGCCTGGAGCCCGGAAGCACCACCTGTCACAAAAGTTATGGCCGGTTATATGAAAATACATAATCTCAGCAACAAGGATATTAAAATACTATCGGCTAAAAGTAGCGTATTTAAGAAAATTGAAATCCATCTTACCGAAATGAAAAATGGCATGATGCGAATGATTAAACAGGACAACTTGAATATCAAAGCCAATGGCCATATTGAGTTAAAACCAGGTGGTTTACATATGATGCTAATAGGTAAATTAAAACCCATTAAATCAGGTTCGATTATCCCGCTAACATTATCATTTGATAACGGTGAAACGGTTAAAATTAATTTAAAAGTAAAAAATGATAATAAACCGCAAATGAAATGTGGCAGTGGTAAATGTGGTTCAATGTAATAGTATTAAATCAAAATTTTTTGAGACCTTTGCACGGATAACGAGAAGTTAGAGAATAAGGAAAAACAGATGAAAAAGCGGAATGTACACGAAGTACATGAGCATTTTGAAGAGGTTTTGACGCCATTATCTTGCTTCTCGATATTTGTGCATAGGTCTCTTACTGGAGTAAGTTAAGTTGAAACTAAGTGCACGTCTTTTTATTGCTTTACAGCATATTATACCGCAACATTTTTTATCAAAGATGATGTGGCGTTTAACACGTTGTGAATACAAATGGTTTTTAAGATTAATGCTGCCGTTTTTTATCCGTCAGTTTAAAGTAAATATGGAAGAAGCAAAAAATTCTGATTGGAGAAGCTATTCAAGTTTTAACAATTTTTTCACTCGAGAACTAAAAGAGGGAGCTCGAGAAATATCTACTGATGAAAAAACCATTACTTCTCCTGTTGATGGTGCTGTTAGCCAACTAGGAAAAATAAATTCTGATTTAATCTTTCAGGCAAAAGGACATGCATATTCATTAACTCAACTTCTTGGTGATAGAGAAGATCTGGCTAAAACATTTAAGAATGGTCAGTTCAATACAATATATCTTTCTCCTAAAGATTATCATCGTATTCATATGCCAATCGATGGTACGTTGAAAGAAATGATTCATGTTCCAGGAGAATTATTCAGCGTAAACCCCACGACCGTTGAAAATGTTCCGGCCTTATTCGCGCGTAATGAACGTGTAGTATGTTTATTTGATACACCCGCTGGTCCAATGGCAATGATATTAGTTGGCGCCATCTTTGTTGGCAGCATTGAAACAGTTTGGCATGGTGAAGTAACTCCTCCAACACGTAAAGATATTCGTAACTGGATATATGACGAAGAAGAGATTAATTTTGTTAAAGGTCAGGAAATGGGACGCTTTAACATGGGTTCAACGGTCATTTTAGTTCATGCAAATAAAAAAATGGACTGGGATAAAGAGCTTAAAGCTGAACAGTCTGTACAGTTGGGTGAAGCGATAGGACAAATAAAATGATCCTGTCGTTGCGGGCCCCGAAAAATTTTGGCAAAAATATTAAAGGGGCGCCACCACAGGTTTTTTAGGCCCGGCAAA
>JAUVGM010000091.1 GCA_030593785.1 Gammaproteobacteria bacterium
CACGGCACGGTTGGACCACCTTTACAGGGTATCGCTTCTCGATTAAACAAAGGGCAAATTCGCTTACGCGTTGCGGATGAACAAAAAATTAATCCATTTACCATCATGCCGGGTTTTTATAAAAATCCTAAAGAAAATAATCGTGTTGATGATAACTTCTGGGGTAAGCCCGTGTTAACCGCACAAGAAACCGAAGACGTAATAACCTACCTGATGACATTAAAATGAATATGATAAAATACAAACAAATTTTAATAATTATCAGTCTACTGACTATATTTTTTTCAAATGCTTTACATGCCAATGATCTTAAATCTGGTTATGAATACCTGACGCCTACAACACAAGAAATGCAGGATGATGAATTTGCTAACCCTGGTATGACCGCAGTAGAAGAAGGGCGTGTAGAATTTCACAGGCCAGGGGTAAATGATAAAACATGCGCTACTTGTCACGGTGAAAATGGCAGTAAATTTAACCTGAAAAAAATTGCCAGCTATCCTGTCTATAACAAGGAATACGAGAAACCCTTCACGCTGCAAGAACAAATAAATTTTTGTGGCGAAGAATACTTAGATAATGTGCCCTATGTTTATGATTGTACCGATCTGGTCGAACTTGAAGCCTATGTTCGCTATCTCGCGCGAGGTGAAAAAGTTAACGTTAATATTACCGGCGCACTAAAACCTTTTTATGAAAAAGGTAAAAAACTCTACAACAAACGTTTTGGACAAATGAACATGGCGTGTGCCGTATGCCATGATCAATTTGCCGGGCAACGACTACGTGGACAAGTTCTCAGCCAGGGACACAGTAATGGCTTTCCTTTATATCGATTAGGAAGCGGAAAAATGACCAGCTTGCACGGACGTTTAGATGAATGTTTCCGTTCTTTCAGAGCAGAACCGTTTGACAAAGGTTCAGATGAACTCATTAATCTTGAGCTTTACCTTCACTCACGCGGTAATGGCCTGCCCATTGAAACACCGGCTGTTCGATATTAGTAATAACAAAATTGCAATATTTAGAGACTTTTACATTCATATTGCGACAATTATTAACTTGTAATAAACAATTTATAACCGCCCACAATTAGTTCTTAATTCGCCAAAATGTTACTCTTAGCAGCTTAATTAGCATTCTCCGATTGGATGCAAGCTAAATAACATGAATATTGAGGCCTTTAATGACACCTGTTATTGAATTAAAACAAAAACAATTTACCAATGATGAAGCAGAAGTGGTTCGTTTTCAGGTTTATACCGAGCGTCAATTCGACAAAATCGAAGCATTAAATGACTTACCTGAAGAGCTTCGTTTTGAAATGCGTGTTGTTGCTAATGTATTGCCCTTCCGTGTTAATCAATATGTCATTGATGAACTCATCAACTGGAACAATATTCCGGCTGATCCCATGTTCCAACTCACCTTTCCACAAAAAGGGATGTTGGCTGAAGAAGACTTTGAAAAAATGGCCACGGTCCTACATGGTGATGCTGATAAAAAAGAAATTCAACGTGTTGCCAATGAAATTCGCCAACGTCTCAATCCGCATCCAGCCGGTCAGCAATTACTTAACGTACCTAAGCTGGAAGAAAAAACTCTCGAAGGAGTGCAACACAAATATCGCGAAACGGTTTTATTTTTTCCAAGCCAGGGGCAGGTTTGTCATAGCTACTGCACATTTTGTTTTCGCTGGGCACAGTTTATTGGCGACAAGGAACTTCGCTTCTCAGCAAAAGAAGCGGATCACTTACATCACTATCTCGCGACACATAAAAACATAAGTGACTTACTGGTTACTGGTGGCGATCCAATGGTGATGAAGACCAATCACCTTGTCCGTTATTTAGAACCTTTATTAGAAACAAAATTTGATCACATTCAAACTATTCGTATTGGCACCAAGTCACTCACTTTTTGGCCTCAACGTTATGTCACCGATAAAGATGCCGATGAACTTATCGCTTTATTAAACAAGCTCATTAAAGCGGGTAAACATGTTGCTTTAATGGCGCACTTTAATCACTGGCGTGAAATGGATACGCCAATGGTCAAACGTGCCATTCAACGAATTAAAGATGCCGGTGTCATTATTCGTACTCAGGCACCAATACTAAACAACATAAATAATGATGCAGATGTTTGGGCAAAAATGTGGCGTTTACAAGTTAAGCTTGGTTTAATTCCTTATTATATGTTTATCGAAAGAGATACCGGCGCTAAACGTTATTTTGAAATTCCATTAGAACGCGCATGGCATGTTTACCGTGAAGCCAAAAAACAGGTTTCAGGACTTGCACGTACTGCACGTGGCCCTTCCATGAGTGCCGGGCCGGGTAAAGTTGAGGTTCAAGGTATTAGTGAAATTAAAGGAGAGAAAGTTTTTGTTTTACGCTTTATTCAGGCACGAAATCCTGATTGGGTACAAATACCTTTCTTTGCCAAGTTTGATGAGAAGGCAACCTGGCTTGATCAACTCAAACCTGCTTTTGGTGAAAACAAGTTTTTTTATGAAGATGAGTATGAAGCGATGTGCAGAGGTGAAATAAGCCCGCGTACCGTTTAACGAATAGCGAGAGTTATAATTTAACTTGTAGGTCGGCTCTTTACCTACATGGACGTAGGTAAGGGGCGTTAGCAAGGATGCGGTAGCTTCAGGCCGACGCGGTACTTAAACATCAACTTTTGTTCTCAAATACTCTATTTTTTAATAATTACGTATGTGGACTTGTTGTGCCACGGCGTCGGCCTAAAGACCGACCTACAAAATATAAAAAAAGCGGAACGAACATTAAAGTTGATTCCGCTTTTTAATATAAGTAAATATTTTTTACTTTAACGAACGCGCTCGCAAGAATGCTTTTTCAGAAATTTCATGCCAGTCATTAACCTGTTCACGATATGTTTTAAATGAAGCATAAATGCGTTTAGCTGTTTCATCTTTTTCTGCAAGCTCAGCAACCACTTCATCAGAAATAGTACGCAGCTTTCTTAGCACATCATCAGGAAAAGCACGCAACTGAACGTTATGTTCATTCACCAAGGTATTTAATGCTGCATTATTTCGTGCAGTATACTCAGCCAACATATCCTGATTTACAGTCTTACACGCAGTTAAGACAATTTCCTGTAGATCTTCAGGCAAGGCATCAAAGGCCTCTTTATTAATAATCGCTTCTAATGTTGTACCTGGCTCATGCCAACCTGGGTAATAGTAGTACTTCGCGACTTTATAAAAACCAAAAGCTAAATCGTTATAAGGCCCCACCCATTCTGTTGCATCTAAAGCACCTGTTTGTAATGCGGTATATAACTCACCACCCGGTAAAGTAACCGGCGTACCACCAGCACGTTTAAATACTTCCCCCCCTAAACCAGGGATGCGCATTTTTAAACCTTTAAGATCATCGATTGAATTAATTTCTTTATTAAACCAGCCACCCATTTGCACGCCCGTATTTCCTGCCGCCGCGGGTACCAGGTTATATTGCGCATACACTTCCTGCCAAAGCTTTAAACCGCCGCCATGGTATAACCAGCCATTCATTTCCTGTGCGGTTAAACCAAAAGGTACGGTTGAGAAAAACTGAATTGCTGCATTTTTACCTTTCCAGTAATACGCAGCGCCATGCCCCATTTCTGCAGTGCCGCGAGAAACCGCATCAAACACTTCAAACGCAGGCACCAATTCTTTTGCACCGTATACTTTTACCTGAATACGACCGCCGCTCATTTTTGTGATCAGTGCAGCGACATTATTTGCGCCAGTTCCAAGACCTGGAAAGTTTTTAGGCCAGGTTGTTACCATTTTCCATTTATAAACTTTTTCAACTTTTGCTTTTTCACTCTTAGCCGCTTCTGGACCTTCTTTTGAGCAGCCCGTTGCGACAACCATACTGATTGCGAGAACGCTGATGCCCAAACTTTTGACTAAATTTCGTCTTTTCATGGTTTTTCCTTTTGATACCGTTTTTTATTTTAAATTTTGTTTTTATCGAGGCCAAATAACAATATTAGAGAACTCTTAAACACATCTTAAATACAAGAGTTAAGCATCTTTACCTATAGAAACAAGGCACTGATTCTGACATGATTATGATCTGTTTTAAAAGAGCATAACCTCTCTTTACATAATAAATATAACGAAAAAATATAATGAAACAGGCACTTTTACTCATACAGCGACGTTTGTTTATTGTCACTTTTGTTAGCTTTGCGCTGGCACCCGTGATCGGTTACGCCACCGCCAGTTTTTTTGATATGGTGGAGCTAAAAAGTCTTTTTACTGGTAACTCCGGGCTTATCTTAATCGCCATTTATAGCAGCCTGTTACTTTGGTGTGCTATTCACTTTAAAAGTTTTCTGCAACCTATTATAAAGTGGAAGTTACAACATCCCGATAATAATTTTTTACCTGAAGAACTCAGTGCGCATCAGCAAAGTTTTGCTGGCCGCTACTGGATGTTCTTTTTACTCTATGTTTTAACCATTCCTACTATTCATCACTGGTTTTTACAATCCAGCGGCCAGGCCGTTAGTGTAGGCTCGCTACTTCAGTTCATGTTGTTGCAGCTGACCATAGTAATATTAGTTGGCTTACCCGGCTATCTCGATGGATTGTCCACTATTGGTAAACTTGCACGGTATACCGGCTTAGCAAATGTCCAGGTTAGCATGCGCACCAAGATGTTACTGGTAGGCGGCTATATCCCTCTTTTAACAACCTCCATATTATTAAAGTATTACTGGTGGCAAACCGGATTTATTTCTCTCGAAGTTGTATTAGCGTGGGCACTCATGGGCTTCATCGCAGTTCTTTCAACTATTGTTGCCTATCGCAGCCTGACACAATCATTGAAACCTGTAGAAAGTGTGACAGCAAATACCGGTGCAACAAGTCATGCAGATTTAGCAAGACAATTACAACCGCATTCAAATGATGAGATTGGATTTTTAGTACAAACCTTAAGCCGTTTGTTTCATCGTTTAGGTGATCAAGATGAATATGTACAAGCCATTGTCGAACATGCCGCTGAATGTATTATTGTTATCAATGAAGAACAAAAAATAGAAATGTATAACCCGGCAGCTGAACAATTGTTTGGTTATAACGACAGTGAAATTCGTCACCGTGACCTATCATGGTTGCTACCGAATGTTTCCTTACCAAGAGAGAACAGCAATAAAAATATAATTCGTCAGGAAATTGAGGCATCTCACCGTTCGGGTCATAAATTAATACTTTTAATGCACATAAGCCAAATGCGCATGAATGACACCTTGTATTATATTTTACTTGTGGCTGATATTACGGAAAGTAAAGCAACTGAAACAATGCTTTTAGAAGCTGAAGAGCGTTATCGAAATCTCGTTGTAACGGCACACGATCTAGTCTGGAGTATGGATGTTAAAGGTAACTGGACATATCTCAACGATGCGGCGCGTCACATCTATGGTTATGATCCACAAGAATTATTAAATAAACCTTTTGACATGTTACAACCCGAAGAATCAAAAGACCGTGACAATAAAGCTTTTCTGTCTGTTATCGAAGGTAATGAATTACTTGGCTATGAAACAACACATTTAGATAAAGACGGTCATACCCGCCACATCAGTTTTAATGCCTGCCCTCACATTGGCTCTGACGGAAACGTGCAATACATTACTGGTACAGCACGTGACATTACTGAGCAAAAAGCCTATGAACATGAACTTACCTATCAAACTCAACACGATAAATTAACCGGTTTAAAAAATCGAGGTTTCTTCCAGGAAGAACTCGAAATTTTAATCAGTCGCCTTTCCCGTAGCGGTGAAACATGTGCATTAATTTATCTCGACCTTGATCAATTTAAATATGTAAATGACACTATTGGGCATGCCGCAGGTGATGAACTGCTTATTGAAGTAAGCCAGTTATTAAAAGATAAGTTACGCGAGGGTGATTTACTGGCACGGTTTGGTGGCGATGAATTTACCATTCTTCTTTATGATACTAACGAGCAAGCTATCGATATCGTTGCACACAATTTATTAGGCTTCTTTGAATCGTATCGTTTCTTTTCTAAGAGCCAGTTATTTAATATTACCTGCAGCATGGGTATCACTCTTATTGATAATCATACAGAAACAGCTGAAAGCGCATTATCTCAAGCTGATATCGCATGCAATATTGCTAAAAAACAAGGCCGCAATTGTTTCCATATATATGATGCTGCGAATAAACAACTTGATGGCATGGCTGAAGATATGGGCTGGGCAACCCGAGTTAAAAACGCCTATGAAAATGATCACTTCTCTTTAGTTTATCAGCCCATTGTTTCAATTGAAGATGGCAAAATTGAAGATTATGAAGTGTTATTAAGAATGGATTTAGATGATGGTCAACGAATATTACCTGGCGGTTTTATTCCTGCCGCAGAACGTTTTGGATTAATTAATCATGTTGATCGCTGGACCGTGAGTCGTTCCATGCATACGCTGGTTAAATTACACGAAGAAAATAACCGTATTCGTTTCGCCATTAATCTTTCGGGTCGTGCTTTTGAAGACAAAGAATTATTACCAATGATTCAGGGTATTCTGGATAACACCGGCCTCGACCCCACGAGCTTAACTTTTGAAATTACAGAAACTGCAGCTATTGCGAATATTAACGCGGCAAAAACATTTATCGCCAAACTAAAAGATATGGGCTGCCAGTTTGCCCTGGATGACTTTGGAACTGGCTTTAGTTCATTCGCCTATTTAAAAAGTTTACCGGTTGATAAACTTAAAATTGATGGCGCCTTTGTACAATCACTGGACACCTCAAAAGTTGACCGCGCCATGGTGCAATCCATGAATCAGGTTGCTCATGCTTTAGGAAAACAAACCATTGCTGAATTTGTACAAAATGAGAAAACATTAAATATTTTAAGAGACTACGGTGTTGATTTTGCGCAAGGACATTACCTGGGTAAACCTCTACCAACAATTGATACTAAAAAAATTATTATTCCAAACCCAAAAGACAAAATTATTTATAACTGACGTTATGTCCGGTTTCGGCCGGATATAAAATCCAGCCACGCAGTGACATCAAACATGTCAGACTGAGTCTGACCTACAAAAAATAGATTCTGGCTCAAGGCCAGAATGACGAACAAAACTAAACAATCAAATTAGCGTATTCCATTACTAACCACTTACTACCTAAATCATCAAAATTAATTTGCACCCGGGCATGACGCCCTTCACCTTCATAATTTAACACCACCCCTTCACCAAATTTTTCATGGAAGACACGCTGTCCAAGTTGAACGGGGGCTGCATCTCTAACAGCTTTTTCTTTTTGCACAGGATATGAACCTGCATAACCTGCTACAGGTGTTGCGCTGCCTTGCATGCGCACCAGCTGGGTAAATTCATCGGGAATTTCTGCTAAAAAACGTGATGGACGTGCATAGGTTTCTTCACCATACAAACGTCTTTTTTCAGCATGAGTAATGGTGAGCTTTTCCATTGCACGCGTCATGCCGACATAACAAAGTCGGCGTTCTTCTTCGAGTTGTCCGCTTTCTTCTGATGAACGCCTGTGCGGGAATAAACCTTCTTCCAAACCTGCTAAAAAAACCTGTTTAAATTCCAGTCCTTTTGCCGAGTGTAGGGTCATAAGTTGTACGCTGTCCTCACCTTCATTAGCCTGGCCTTCACCAGCTTCTAAAGAAGCGTGTGAAATAAATGCCGTCATTTTATCAACGTCTGATTCTTCCCAGTCATCTTGCTCAAAGGTTCGACCTGCATTTATTAATTCGTCCAGATTTTCTATTCTGTTGCGGCCTTTCTCACCCTTTTCTTTTTCGAAATGCGGGATCAAGCCACTATGGTGAATGACGTGTTCAATTTGTTCAAACAACTCCATCTTGTTTAAATCAACTTCCATTTCACAAATTAAATCAACAAACTGTTGTAACGAACTCAGTGCACGAGATGTTATTTCACCTTGCTCAATCAATTTTAATGTTGCTTGCCACATTGAGACTTCATTTGCGCGCGCATAACTTCTAACAAGATCTACTGTTTTGTTACCTATGCCCCTTGTTGGCACATTAACTATTCGTTCATAGGATGCATCGTCACTTTTAATACT
>JAUVGM010000158.1 GCA_030593785.1 Gammaproteobacteria bacterium
GCTCGGGAATTATTTTTTTTATCTTGCATAGTATTATTATTGAATTATCAACCTTCCACGCTTACATTCTATTCTAGATGTATTATATTCTTAATGTAATTCATTTAAGACACACTATCACTGTATAACATAGCATATTAATCTGGTATTTTTCCATGAGTAAAAACAAGAGTAAAAATAAAAATGTATTATGGTTTGACGAAATTAACCTTAGTCATTTAGCCCAAGTTGGCGGAAAAAATTCATCTTTAGGTGAAATGGTCAGTTCACTTGCTGACTCAGGCATCGCTGTTCCGGGTGGTTTTGCAACAACCTCAGATGCATTTTGGACTTTTATAAAAGAAACAAATCTTGAACAAAAAATTAATGATGCACTTAAAGATTTGGATGTTCATGACGTATTGGCATTACAAGAAACAGGTAATAAAATCCGTAATTGGATACTTGAAGTAACACTACCCTCCGAGCTTGAAGAGGATTTTCGCCAGGCCTACCAACAACTCGTTAAAAAATACGGTGCTGCAGCGACTTATGCAGTTCGCTCATCTGCCACAGCTGAAGACTTAGCCGACGCATCCTTTGCCGGGCAACAGGAAACTTACCTCAACATACAAGGTGAAGACGCCATAATTAAAGCAATCCAGGCCGTATTTGCTTCTTTATATAATGATCGTGCTATTGCCTATCGTGTTCATCACGGTTTTGCACACCATGATGTAGCCTTGTCTGCCGGCATTCAATTAATGATTCGCAGTGATCTGGCAAGTAGTGGCGTCATGTTTACTTTGGATACTGAATCTGGTTTTGAAGATGTTATTTTTATTACATCTGCCTACGGCTTGGGAGAAACCATTGTTCAAGGTAGTGTTAATCCAGATGAATTTTATGTCTACAAACCTGCTTTAGAACAGAATAAAAGTGCAATTTTACGCCGAAATATTGGTAGTAAAAAACGTAAAATGATTTTTACGGATACAACAGCACATGAAACATCAACAATTACAATTGATGTAGATAATAGCGAACAAAACAAATTCAGTTTAACGGATGATGAAGTCATAGCCGTCGCCGAAATGGGCCTTAAAATTGAAAAACACTATGGTAAACCCATGGATATCGAATGGGCAAAGGATGGTACATCAGGTGAAATTTATATTGTACAAGCTCGCCCTGAAACTGTTAAAAGTCGTGATAACCGCAATGTATTAGAACGTTATGAGCTTACCCCGAGCAACAACAAAAGAAACGTATTAATAACCGGCCGCAGTGTTGGCCAACGTATTGGTCACGGTAATGTACGTGTTATTTTAAATGTCAGTGAAATGGATCAACTTATTGATGGTGAAATTCTTGTTACCGACATGACCGATCCTGATTGGGAACCGGTAATGAAACGCGCCAGTGCAATTGTAACTAACCGTGGTGGCCGCACATGTCATGCCGCCATCATTGCGCGTGAATTAGGTGTACCTGCGGTTGTAGGAACAAGTGATGCTTCTACCATATTAAAAACTGGCCAACCTGTTACGGTGAGTTGTGCTGAAGGTGAAGAAGGATTTATCTATGAAGGTATTCAGGAATTTAAAATAAATAAAATAGATCTAAAAGAAATGCCAGAACTACCTTTTAAAATCATGCTAAATGTAGGCACACCTGATCGAGCCTTTGATTTTAGTTTTTTACCCAACCATGGTGTTGGTTTGGCACGACTTGAATTTATCATTAATCGTTCTATTGGTATTCATCCTAAAGCTTTACTGCAATACAACATACAATCTGAAGATATAAAACAAAAAATTGATGAAAGAATTAAGGGGTATCCCGATCCTGTGAGTTTTTATATTGAAAAACTCACCGAAGGGATTGCAACAATTGCTGCTGCGTTTTACCCCAAACCGGTCATTGTTCGTTTATCTGATTTTAAGTCAAATGAATATGCGAATCTTATCGGTGGAGAAAAATACGAACCTCATGAAGAAAACCCTATGATTGGTTTTCGTGGGGCTTCACGTTATATCGATAAGAAATTTCAGGATTGTTTTGAACTTGAGTGTTTCGCAATTAAAAAAGTACGTGATGAGATGGGGCTCACTAATGTCGCGATTATGATTCCATTTGTACGTACACCTGAAGAAGCACACGAAGTTACTAATCTATTAAAAGAAAACGATTTAGCCCGTGACGAAAATGATTTAAAAATTATGATGATGTGTGAAATACCCTCTAATGCTTTACTAGCAGAACGTTTTTTAAAGTACTTTGATGGTTTTTCGATAGGTTCTAATGATATGACTCAACTAACATTGGGCCTGGATCGTGATTCTGAATTAGTTGCCGAACAATTTGATGAACGTAATGAAGCAGTAAAATCATTGCTCAGCATGGCCATTAGAGAATGTAAAATTAAAAACAAATACATCGGGATTTGTGGCCAGGGCCCATCGGATCATCCAGACTTTGCTTATTGGTTAATGGAACAAGGTATACATAGTGTTTCACTTAATCCTGACAGTGTTATCAAAACCTGGCTATACTTAGCTGAACATATAAAATAATATTTTTATAGCAAAGAGTATTTCATTATGGAGCTCGAGCTGGATAAACAGAAAATAAAAAACTCCTCTTCCAGACTATCCATTAATAACTGGATTAAAAATTTCTCCTGGCGACTCCAGTTTATAGTTATTACTATCGGCTTGTTAATTGTTGCGACTATGAGTTACGGTTTTATTGTTGGGAATTATACTCTTAAAAAATATACTCCTCTTATCGATGCGTCGATGGAGATCAAACTTGAAATTACTACTGCTCACCTTTTATTAGAAGAAATACTCAATGGTAGCGACGATGAAACGACAGAGAATGTACTAAAACATATTGATGAAGCTCAGTGGTACGCCATGGCAATGTTAAATGGCGGAGAGAATTTTGAAGGGCGTTATATTGCTCTGACGAATTCTGTTTCAAGAAAGGAAATCAAAAATGTATCTGAGGAAATAAAAATATTTCGTAAGATTACCGAGCAACGCCTTAATGCCACTCACAAATTGGATAAAAGTATATTAATGGATCATCGATATGATTCAATATTTAAGGATGTTATCCGTCAGGCAGATAAAGTTGAAAATAAACTACAGGCAGAAATTGTAAGTGAAACTCAAATATTAAACATAATACAGGTAGTTGTAATTTTATTTACTTTCCTTGCTATTGCGATGATTGTTTGGGTCTTTCGCTGTTTTGATAAACGTCGTTCTGCTGATATAAAACTGATCCACGTTACTAATGAACACCTGCAAAAAGCGCTAGATGAAGTAAAAAAATTACAAGGTATTATTCCAATTTGTGGTTATTGTAAAAAAATCAGGGATGAAGAAGGTTTGTGGAATCAATTAGAGGTTTATATACATAGCCATTCTGCAGCTGAATTTAGTCATGGTATATTTCCTGACTGTTATGAAAAACAAATGAAAGAACTTAAGAACAGAAAAAATAACAATACTTAAAAAGATAGCATAAAAAAGCCAGCATTAAGCTGGCTTTTTTATGAAAGTAAAAATAATGCTATTTACCTAAAACATCTTTTAACGAGTTTAAGCAGTAATCTACATTCTTTTCGCTACAGGCATGTCCCATTAAACCAATGCGCCATACTTTTCCAGCTAAAGCTCCTAAGCCTGCTCCAATTTCAAGATTGTAGTCGTTAAGTAACTTACCACGAACTTCTGCATCATCAACACCATCTGGAATATAAACCGCATTCAATTGAGGTAAACGATCACCCTCTTTAACCACAAAGCCGATTCCCATTTCTTCAAGACCGGCTTTCAATTTTAAATGCATGTCCATGTGACGTTTCCAGGAATTTTCTAAACCTTCTTCTTGTAAGATAACTAAAGATTCATGCAAACCATAAAGATTATTAACTGGAGCAGTATGGTGGTAAGAACGTTTAGCACCTGCGCCCCAATACCCCATTACTAAACTTAAATCCAGGAACCAGCTTTGAACTTTTGTTTTACGGTTTTTAATGACTTCTGATGCACGCTCATTAAAGCTAACAGGCGATAAACCTGGAGGTGCTGATAAACACTTTTGTGTTCCAGAATAAATGGCATCAATATTCCATTCATCCACTTTAAGAGGAGAACCAGCTAAAGAAGTTACGGCATCAACAATGACTAAACAATCATGGTCATGCGCTAGCTTGGTTAATGTCTCTGCATCAGACAGAGCACCTGTTGAAGTTTCTGCATGAACGAAGGCTACAAATTTTGCATCTGGATTCGCTTTTAAAGCGTCTTCAACTTTTTGCGGATCAACAACCGTACCCCACTCATCTTCAACCATAATGGCGGTAGCGCCAATGCGCTCCACATTTTCTTTCATGCGGCCACCGAAAACACCATTTTGACATACGATAACTTTATCACCGGCTTCAACCAAGTTAACAAAACATGTTTCCATACCAGCAGAACCCGGTGCAGAAACTGGAAATGTCAGTTCATTTTTTGTCATGAAGGCATATTGAAGTAAGGTTTTCATCTCATCCATCATGCCAACAAAAGCAGGATCTAAATGACCGATAGTTGGACGCGCCAGTGCCTGAAGCACACGCTCACTTACATCAGAAGGACCCGGTCCCATTAATGTACGTTTAGGTGGTTGAAATGATGAAATTGTCATAGTAAATCCCTTGTTCTAAAGTGGTAAATTTATAAGCGGGCAAGTCTATCACCTACTGCTTTACTCAGGAATAGGTATTAGTAATTAATCAGCAACAACCTTGTATTATGTGATGTTATTAAATAACTATTTATTACATTCTCCATACCTGACTTTCGATATAATCTTCGCTTCATTTTTGAATGTATAGGCTTGCTGATGTCCGTCAAACTTCCTCTTGTTATTGAACCCTCTGCACTAAAAGAACATTTAAATTCAGACGATGTAATCATTGTCGATCTTTCAAGTCCTGCGACTTATGTGCAATACCATGTGCCCGGTGCTGTATATCTAAATTACGAATGGATTGTTCGTGTCGAACAACCTCGTATGGGATTATTACCAACTGAAGAACAATTAAATAATGTTTTTGGTAGTTTAGGAATTACACAAGACAAACATGTCGTGGTTTATGATGATGAAGGTGGTGGCCGTGCCTGTCGCTTCTTATGGACGCTAGAAATCGCAGGGCACAAAAACTTTTCAATTTTAAATGGTGGCATCCAGGCCTGGTCGAACCACAGAAATGAAATTTCATCAAAAATCAGTTACCCCACACCGTGTGAATTTAAAACTGAAATGAATTATGAAACTGTGGCGACACGCCAGTTTATTTTAGACCATTTATCCGACGAGAATGTCATCATTCTTGATACTCGTAGTCCTGCTGAATACAGTGGTCGAAAAGTTTATGCACAACGCGGCGGTCATATTCCGGGCGCGATCAATATCGAGTGGACTGATGCAATGGATAAAGAAAATGAAAAATGTTTCAAGCCAGAAAATGAATTATGCCAGTTGCTAGAAAGTAAAGGCATTACGCCTGACAAAACAATTGTAACCCATTGCCAAACTCACCATCGTTCAGCACATACTTATATTATGTTGAAATTATTGGGATACGAAAATATTAAAGGTTATCCAGGCTCTTGGTCGGATTGGGGGAATGAGCCGAATACACCAATAGAATAGATAAAATTGTAAGTACGAATCGTAGCGCTCCCCATAAAAATATATTTGAGGGATTATTCGTACGCTAAGGTGAAAATTGCCCAAGAGGTTGAAATTTACACCGCGTTCGAATGAATTCGAACCTACAAGTAAACTCGCTATCCGTGAAACACAAAGATAATCATGAGAGCGACAAAGGTACCAAAGCTTCTAAGGAGTACGAATTACACCGGTCACAATACCCAGTATCTGCACTTCTTCATTGCGTAAATAAATCGGTTCCATTGTTGGATTAGCTGGCTGCAACCGAATACCATCATGTTCAACGTAAAACTTCTTAAGGGTGACCGTTTCGCCATTTATCATGGCGACAACCGACT
>JAUVGM010000247.1 GCA_030593785.1 Gammaproteobacteria bacterium
TTTTCAACTTCTTCATCTGATAAACCAGAAGATGCTTTAATGATGATAGATTGCTCTTTACCTGTACCTTTATCTTTCGCAGATACATTCAAGATACCATTCGCATCAATATCAAATGTTACTTCGATTTGTGGCACGCCACGTGGAGCTGGTGGGATGTCTTGTAAATCAAAACGACCTAATGACTTGTTACCATCTGCACGTTCACGTTCACCTTGAACAACATGTACTGTTACTGCTGATTGATTATCGTCTGCAGTAGAGAACGTTTGGTTCGCCTTAGTTGGGATAGTGGTATTTTTATCAATAAGCTTAGTCATGATACCGCCCATTGTTTCAATACCTAATGATAAAGGTGTTACATCTAATAAAAGAACATCTTTAACATCACCACCTAAAACACCACCTTGAATTGCTGCGCCCATGGCAACGGCTTCATCAGGGTTAACGTCTTTACGTGCTTCTTTACCGAAAAAGTTTTTCACTTCTTCCTGTACTTTAGGCATACGGCTTTGGCCGCCAACTAAAATAACATCATCAATTTCTGATGCAGATAAACCGGCATCTTTTAATGCTTGCTTACAAGGAGCAATAGTACGTGCAATTAAGTCATCAACTAAAGATTCTAATTTAGCGCGAGTAATTTTAATGTTTAAGTGTTTAGGACCTGATGCATCAGCAGTGATGTAAGGTAGATTAATATCCGTTTGCTGTGTTGAAGATAATTCAATCTTCGCTTTTTCAGCACCTTCTTTTAAACGCTGTAATGCAAGTGGGTCGTTGCGTAAATCAACACCCTGGTCTTTCTTGAATTCTTCAACTAAGAAGTCAATTAAACGCATGTCAAAATCTTCACCACCTAAGAACGTGTCACCATTGGTTGATAACACTTCAATTTGATGGTCGCCATCAATTTCATTAATCTCAATGATAGACACATCAAAAGTACCGCCACCTAAATCGTAAACAGCGATAGTGCGATCACCTTCTTTTTTATCCATGCCGAAAGCAAGTGCAGCAGCGGTTGGCTCATTGATAATACGTTTAACTTCTAAGCCTGCAATTTTACCGGCATCTTTCGTAGCTTGACGTTGTGAGTCATTGAAGTAAGCAGGAACTGTGATAACAGCTTCCGTTACTTCTTCACCTAAATAGTCTTCAGCTGTTTTCTTCATTTTCTGAAGAATACGTGCAGAAACTTCTGGTGCAGCCATTTTTTTGCCTTCAGCTTCTACCCATGCATCACCGTTGTCTGCCTTAACAATTGTATAAGGCACCATGTCGATATCTTTTTGCACTTCGTCATCTTCAAAACGACGACCAATTAAACGCTTAACTGCATAAATAGTATTTGTAGGATTTGTTACTGCTTGACGTTTCGCAGGTTGACCTACTAAAACTTCATCGTTCGCAAAAGCAACAACTGATGGAGTTGTACGATCGCCTTCGCTATTTTCAATTACTTTGACATTGCCATTATCCATGACTGATACGCATGAATTAGTTGTGCCTAAATCGATTCCGATAATCTTTCCCATGTTTGTTGCTCCGCTTATATACTTTAAATTCTAAATTTACTTAACTGGTTATTTAATAGGGTCATTTACTCAGGCTTCAAGCCCGGTCAGAAATTTTTCCTATTCTTTTTCGTCTGAATCAGCACCTTTACCACTCTTTGCTGATGAAACAACAACCATTGCCGGGCGAACCAAACGTTCGTTGAGCAAGTAGCCTTTTTGCATTACATCAATAATCGTATTCGGTTCGTGCTCTGGAGAATCAATCATTGTCATGGCCTGATGATGTTCGGGATTAAAGGCTTCACCATGAGGATGTACACTTTTGATGCCGAACTTTTCAATCGCTATTTCAAACATCTTCAGAGTCATTTCAGTTCCTTCACGCAACTTACTGACATCCGCATTTTCATCCATGGCTGCCGCAACACCCATTTCCATGCTGTCGATGACAGGAAGTAATTCTACAGCGAATTTTTCTAAAGCATATTTATGTGCATTCGCCAGTTCACGTTCAGAGCGACGACGAATATTTTCCATCTCTGCGCGAACACGCATGAGTTGATCCCAATTATCGTCTGCTTTTGCCTGGGCTTCTGCTAATTGAGTTTCAAGTGTGACTTCTTCTGATTCAGTTGCGTCCGCTGTTTCTGACCCTGCTGATTCTACGGCTTCGTCAATTTCAGTTTCAACTTCTTGATTTTGTTCTGTTTCGCTCATTCCTAACTCCGAAAAATAATATCTATACCGTATATAGGGACTCTTACTCTGAACTCAAGAGAGAACCTAATAATTTTGCGGTCACATCTACCAGCGGGATAACCTTGTCATACGCCATGCGAGTGGGACCAATAACCCCCAATACACCGACAACCTCCTCGCTCACTTTATAAGGTGCGGTAATGACCGAACAACCATCGAATGCGGAATAGCCCGATTCCTCACCTATAAATACCTGCATGCCTTCAGCCTGAATCGATTTATCCAAAACATGAAGTACATCTCTCTTAGCATTAAAGGCATCAAATAGCTGACGTAATTTTTCCATATTAGCCATTTCCGCATAATCCATTAAATTGGTTTGTCCAGCCATGACAAAGTCATCGTCATTTTGATCAGCCACCACGTTATCTGTCATCTGGATGGCCATTTTCATAATATGTTGCATGTCGTCTCTCTCTTGCTTCATGCTATCCAATACGGATTGTCGAATAAGAGACAAATCTTTACCCATAAACTCCTGATTGAGGTAATTAGCCGTCTGAGTCAGCTCAGAATCTGTAAAGGCACGCTCAGTGTGAATGACTCGATTCTGAACCTCCTGCTCATTGACGACCAAAATCACCAAAATTCGATTAGAGGTTAACTGTAAAAACTCAATATGGCGTAAAATCACGGCTTCTCGACGTGGAATAGTGACTACTCCCGCCATCTTCGTCATACCGGATAACATTGAAGAGGCTCTTGTAATCAACGCTTCCTGTGAGTCATCTATTCCAAGTTCAATACGTAGCTTATCCACCGCTTGTCCACGCAGAGGTTTAACCGTCACTAAATTGTCAACGAATAAACGGTAACCTTGAGCTGTTGGAATACGTCCCGCTGAGGTGTGAGGTGAAATAATGAGTCCTAAATCTTCCAAGTCGGCCATAACATTACGAACCGTGGCGGGACTTAAATTAATCTGTTCATCATTAGATAAGGATTTGGAGGCAACCGGCTGACCGTAGCTAATGTATTGCTCCACCAACACTTTAAATAATTGCTGAGAACGTTCGTTCAAATTGCTTAAGGTAGAGTCTGTCGACACGGCATTTTCCATGATTTATCAGGCAAGAAAATTAAAATGGCACTCTTGTGCTCCGAGTGCTAATCAAATTAGCCGATTTCCCGCTCTGAGGTCAAGCTTTAGAAAAAGGAGAACAGGATTCGCTTATTTAGGTCAACATGTGCTAATTTATCGTTACTGAACTTTAAAAAAACCGCGCCAATTCAAGATACGCTTCACATCCAGATAATTGAAAATAAAATAAAGTAGATTCATGACAGACCGGAAAAACAGCTTCAATACCATCGGCCTCATTGGCAAATTTGCAGACAACACTGTCGGCTCAACGCTATTGGCTCTTTCACGTATATTAAAAGAACGCGGTTGCACGGTTTACCTTGAACGTGAAACATCTCGAAACATGGGTGAACACGATCTTGAGATTATCACCCGCCATGAAATTGGTAATCGCTGTGATCTTGCGGTAACTGTCGGTGGTGATGGCACCTTACTCGATGCTGCCCGCGGATTAGTGGATTTTGAAGTTCCACTGCTCGGCATTAATCTAGGTCGTCTGGGTTTTCTGGTTGATATTTCCCCAAACGAAATGTCAGAACGAATTAATGAAATTCTTGATGGTGAATTTGAAGAAGAACATCGTATTTTATTAAACACGGTCATTGAACACGGAGACAATCCTGCCAGTGAAAGTGATGCATTTAACGATGTTGTCGTTCACAAATGGGAAGTGGCGCGTATGATCGAAACTGAAACATATATTAACGGCAAGTTTCTTAATAGCATGCGTTCAGATGGTTTAATCGTTTCAACGCCAACAGGTTCAACTGCCTATGCCCTTTCTGGTGGTGGCCCTATTCTAGAACCCGACATGGATGCAATGGTGCTTGTGCCGATTTGTCCACACACAATGAGTTACAGGCCGATTGTTATCGCGGGAGATAGTCTGATTGAGATTATTGTTAAAGAAAACCAGAATTCTCATGCACAAGTAACCTGTGAT